>JABHUT010000092.1 GCA_018658685.1 Alphaproteobacteria bacterium | reverse complement strand
GGTATGCATACAATTCAAGATAGAGCTGTTGTAATAGATGGAAAAATAGAGGTAAGACCAATGATGTATTTAGCGCTTAGTTATGATCATCGTTTATTAGATGGCAAAGATGCTGTTGGCTTTCTTATATGTATTAAAGAGCAACTTGAATCACCACAAAAACTTTTATTAAATTTATAATTTTAAATAATCTATATAAAATCCTTTAAGTTATTCGGCTTCAAACTCTATATGAAGCTCCTTTAATGCTCTAAGTAAATAATGAGGGTGGTGTTGAAAATCATTCTTACCCTCTGAAAATTTCATACTCTTAAATCTGTCTGTGACAGCTTTAAAGCCCCACCATAGTTCTCTTCTAGCTAAAGGTGCCCCCAAGCAATGGTGAACACCTGATCCAAAGGCCATATGGGATCCAGCTTTCTTTCTTTCCAAGTCTATATCATCGGGATTATCAAAAGCTCTTTCGTCTCTATTTGCAGCAGCATAGCGCACATTAACAACTGACCCTTTAGGCATTTTAATCCCATGAAAATCAACATCACATGCAGTTGTTCGCATTAAACTTTGAACAGGAGATTCAAGCCTAAGAACCTCCTCCACAAAAACTTTTAAATATTTATCTGGATCAGATTTTAGCTTCAGCCATACTTCAGGGTTTTCAATTAAAAGTCTAATACCTGCAGATAAAGCATTTGTTGTGGTCTCACTTCCGCCAACAAAAGTATCCGCCATCATTTCAGCATGAAGCTCATTATCATTTAAAGGCCTTCCCCACTCTTCAACAACGGTATTAACTAACTCACTAAGAAGCGAGTCATCTGGTTCCTTTCTTAATTTCTCAAAAATAGGTTGGAAATAATGCTGGCCCTCAATTTCTCTTTCAATAGCCTCAAGTTCTTCTTCTTTGGTAAGCATCATTCCGATTCTATGAAAAAAAGCATCCGTAGAAATTTTAATTTTCCATAAATCCTCATCATTTTTAATACCCATTTGAACACCAATAATTTTTAAAGGCAGGGGAATAGAAAATTGCTTAACCCAATCACAATAGCCATCTTTAATAAAAGAATCTATCAAATCATAGGATGTGTTTTCTACTACAGACTCCAATTCTTTAATTTTACTTGGTCTGAAAGCCTTATCAAAAATACTCCTCATTTCTTTATGATTTGGATTATCTCTTCCTGCGAGCGTTGGAGATGGGACCCAACCTTTTTCTTTAAAAAGCTCGACACCTTTTTTTACATGCTCAGAATTTATATTAGATTCGGCTTTTTGAGCTGCAGCTCCAAAAGAACTACTAAAATTCTCAGTATCCAACAAAAGCTCTCTTACATATTCATATCGGGTTACAATAAAAAAACCAGTCTTAGGATCTTGGTAAACAGGAGCCTCATTTCTTAACGTTTTATAAGCACTATAGGGGCATTGTTGAATATTGCTGTCTGTAAGATCTACCTCACTAGGAATAATTGCTTCTTTACTCATTAAATTAACCCCTTTTTTAATCATAACTATTGGTTCAGATATATTATATAAATAGTTGATATAATTGTTTAATTATCTATTTATTATTTAAATCTTTTACACTACGCTCAAGTTCAGAAACTCTTTTTTCAAGTTTATCTAAAACATCCTTTTTTACAAAGCCTGAGTCTTTCATAAACTTTTCTAAGGCAGGTTTCATCATTTTTTCCATACCTTTTAAGTCTTTAGCCATATTAAAAATATTCATTTGAGTCTCCTAATTATTAAATAGAATATTACAAATTATTATCTAAACGACAATTTCTTTCTTCAAGTATGGGTTTTAACGCCCTATAAGCTGCTGGATTAAGGTTTAAAGGAATAGCTGGATGTAAATGATGAATTATATGATATTCCATTCCAAGAGTTAAAAAAGTACCTAAAGCTGCTTTAAAGCTTCTTGTATCCCTATATCTGCCCTGCTCTTCCATTGGGTGATGAGGGGCCCAGGCTAATGTCATTTGAATGTATCCTGATCCTATAAGTCTTGGTAGCCACCAAATAAGCATTACTTCAATTCCATAGCCTGTCCAGACAAAAAGAACTAAAATCATCCAATAAAAAACTCTTGTAATTAAAGCCTCAATTAATACCCTTTCCTTAACTGATGATTCTTCTAAAAACTCCAGATAAGGAAGATCCTTGTGCCTATTAACAAATAAATTTACCCATAATGCATTCGAGAGATTATCAGCCTTAACTGAATAATCAGGATCCTTTAATGGATCATTAGTATGTGAGTGATGCATTAGATGAGTTTCTTGAGCCAATCTGTATGGCAAAACTATAGGTATTAAGGATGTGTAGCCAATTAATTCATTTAACCAAAATAAAGTAGAGTCTTTTTTTGCTATATTTCCATGCTGTGCTTCGTGTGATGGTAAATAACACAAACAAGCACAAATACAGGAAATCAGAAAACTACTCCATAAAGGTATTACACCAAGTAAAGTCAAAGGCCATAAGAGTAGCCAAGTAGATAAATTTAAAGCCCACCAAATAATCATAAACCATGGTGTTTTTCCGATAAATTGTCTTGCAATCTGCATTTCTTTTTCTGCTAATTCCAATTCATTCTCCAAAAAATATTAAAACCACTGTCCTTTGATGTTAGCATACAAACCCCAAAAAAAACCTATAACAAAGCATGGTATAATATTGGGAAATCCAAAAATTATATCAATATTATTGTAGCTTAATAATTGAGACAAAACTGGAGCCATAAAAAAAAGTCCAAACAAAATTTTACCTTTTGAAACTAAATAAAAAAATACAGAACCAATCATTAAAAAAAATTAGCCGATGCATAAAAAATGTCAATATTAATTAGATTAAAATTGTTCAATTTTAAAAAAAAAATATCTTTAACTTAAATATAGTTTATAAAAAAACAAAAATGAGGATTGTATTCAAATGTCAGAAATATCAAATTTACCAAATTCAAAAAAAATAATCTTAAAAACAAGACCGAATGGAGACCCGGTAGTAAGTGATTTTGACATTATAGAAGAGATTGCAAAGGCTCCAGATGATGGAGAAGTCTTAGTCGAGGTTCAAGCTTTGGAGATTGGAGCATGGATAAGAACCACTTTAAATGAAACAGCCTTTCATGGCTCTACGCCAATAGATGGAACAATTCCAGCATTAGGTAATGGAAAGGTAATAATTAGTAAATCAGATAAATTCAAAGAAGGTGATATAGTTACCGGACCTTTGATGGCTCAAAGCTATACAACAATGCCAGCTGATTTTTTTACTAAAGTAACAAATCCTGAAATTGATCCTTTTACTCAAATTGGTGTTTTAGGAGTAACCACTGGCTTAACAGCCTATTTTGGAATTTATGATGTTGGGCAAGTCAAAGAAGATGAAATTGTTCTTGTATCAGGTGCTGCTGGTGGAGTTGGGGCATTGGTTTGTCAGCTCGCAAAACTTAAAGGCGCAAAAGTTATCGGTATAGCTGGCGGTAGAGAAAAATGTGACGTCCTCATTAATGAAGTTGGTGTAGATGGAACAATTGACTACAAAAGTGAAGATATTGATAAAAAGATTAAAGAATTTGCTCCAGAAGGCATTGATATCTTTTTTGATAATGTTGGAGGAGAAATTTTAGACTTTGCTCTTGATAATCTTCGCGATAGAGCAAGAGTTGTAATTTGTGGAGCTATTTCTCAATATTCTCATCATGACAAGGTTGATGGCCCTAGCCTATACCTTCGTTTAGCTGAAAAATATGCCAGAATGGAGGGTTTTACAGTTATGCATTTTGAAGAGCACTATGAAAAAGCATCCAAAGAGCTTTTAGACCTCCATAATCAAGGTAAGTTAAAGGTTCCATTCCATATTGAAGAAGGAATAGATAACTTCCCACTAGCCCTTCAAAAGCTTTTTACAGGCGGTAATACTGGTAAGCTTATGGTGAAAGTTTAAAAACTTTAATTATTTCAATTATTTAATTTTAAAGAGTGACATGTCAGATATATCGAACCTACCAAATTCAAAAAAAATAATCTTAAAAACAAGACCGGACGGAGACCCCAAGGTAAGTGATTTTGAGATAATTGAGGAGAAAGCCAAAGCACCTAATGATGGGGAAGTTTTAATTGAGGTCCAAGCACTTGGGATAGGAGCATGGATAAGGACAACTTTAAATGAAACAGCTTTTCATGGAGCAACATCAATTGGTGGTACGCTTCCTTCAATGGGTATTGGTAAAGTGATATTTAGTAGGTCGCAAAAGTTCACTGAAGGTGATATTGTAAGTGGCCCTTTGTCAGCGCAAAGCTACACAACTATGCCAGGTGATTTTTTTACTAAAATTTCTAATCCGGAAATCGACCCCTTTACACAAATTGGTATTTTGGGAGTATCTACAGGTTTAACGGCCTATTTTGGAATATATAATGTTGGTCAAGTTAAGGAAGGTGAGATTGTTCTTATATCAGGCGCTGCGGGCGGAGTAGGAATGATCGTTTGCCAACTCGCAAAACTTAGGGGTGCAAAAGTTATCGGTATAGCCGGTGGTAAAGAAAAATGTGATGTATTGATCAATGAGATAGGTGTGGACGCATCAATAGATTACAAAAATGAAAACATTGATGAAAAGATTAAAGAGCATGCTCCAAATGGTATCGATATCTTCTTTGATAATGTTGGTGGAGAGATCTTAGATATAGCACTTGATAATCTTCGCGATAGAGCGCGAGTTGTAATTTGTGGTGCAATATCTCAATACTCACACCATGATACCGTTGATGGACCAAGTCTATATCTTCGTTTAGCCGAAAAATATGCGAAAATGGAAGGTTTTACTGTTATGCATTTTGAAGAACATTATGAGAAAGCATACATTGAATTGCTTGAGCTTTACAAGCTTGGAAAGTTAAAAGCGCCATTTCATATTGAAGAGGGAATAGATAAATTCCCACTAGCCCTTCAAAAACTTTTCACAGGTGGCAATACCGGTAAACTTATGGTTAAAGTTTAATATATAAAACTCAAAACAAGCTAGTCAATTTATGATTCTTCTGTTAGAAGATATCCAAACTGTTCCCCAGTAGCTCAGTTGGTAGAGCAATTGACTGTTAATCAATTTGTCGCTGGTTCGAGTCCGGCCTGGGGAGCCAATTTATTTATTTTTTTATTTTAAATAGTCGAGACACTTGCTATTATTCCTTATGAAAAAATTAACATACATAACTTTAGCTATATTAATATTACCTCTGTTTTTAATAAGCTGCTCAAACGATTACGATGGTGGAATTTATACTGGAAGCTCAATGTCTACCAAAAAGTCAGAAAAAGCGATTGAAAAAGGATCAATAATTAAGCAATCTCAAGAGATTCAAGAAGAAATAATTAATGAGCCAAAACCTGAAAAAGAAATAAGCGAGGAAGATTACAAGTAATATTATTAAATGTAATTTTATCTAAACTTAAGGAAATAAAATGAAATTTGCCGTCATTGGATCTGGTATTTCTGGCTTATCTATCGCAACAATCCTCTCTCAAGACCATGAAGTTGTTCTCTATGAAAAAGAAGATAGATTTGGAGGGCATTCAAATACAGTTGAAATTAATTATAAAGATGAAATTATTAACGTAGACACTGGGTTCATAGTATTTAATAAATTAAATTACCCTAACCTAATTAAGTTTTTTAAATATTTTTCAGTTAAATATGAAGATAGCGACATGAGTCTATCAATTCAACATGAAGAGCTGGATATTGAATGGTCAGGTCAAAACTTAAAATCAATTTTTTCAAAAAAAACAATTTCAAAAAAATTATCCTTTTTAACTTCAGTTATTCAAATACTAGTATTTAATTTTCATATAAAATATCTCATAAACTATAAATCTTTAGATGAAATAACGCTTAAAGAATGGTTAAAAAATAAACCTTATTCAAAAGGATTTTTAGATCTTTATCTCCTTCCAATGGCAGGTGCAATATGGTCTATGCCTCCCGAAGATGTCATGAATTACCCAATAACCTCGCTTTTTAATTTTTTCAATAATCATAAATTATTACACAGTAAAAATGATAGACCAAAATGGCTAACAGTTTCAAATGGTAGTATAGAGTATGTAAGTAAGATAGTAAGATTTTTAGATGCCAACCCTAGGGTAGAAATTTTTAAAAATACGAATATCTTAGATATAAGAAGACAAGATAGATCAATCTTTGTGAAAGACTCAAATAATAACGAAAATAAATTTGATCATATAATCTTCTCAACCAACCCGAAAAAAACACTAAAAATTTTGAATGATATTGATGATAAAGAAAAAAATATTTTAAGTAATTTCTCAACAAATAAGAATTTAGCATACCTTCACAATGATAAATCTCTTATGCCTAAACTTAAAAGTGTTTGGTCATCTTGGAATGTTTTTGTTCCAAAGAAAAAGCTAGACTATATATCTGTAACTTATTGGATGAATCGACTGCAGAATATAAAAATAAATAAACCTCTTTTTTTGAGTCTAAACCCTCCTAGACTTCCAAAAGAAACAAGTATTTTTAAAATTATAGAATATGAGCATCCTGTTTTTGATATTAAGTCAATTAACTCTAAAAAAGCATTAAATGATATACAGGGGCATAAGAATACTTGGCATTGCGGAGCTTGGTCTGGGAATGGTTTCCATGAAGACGGAATAAGCTCAAGTATAGAATTAGCAAAAAAATTCGGTATAAAAATATTATGGGAATAAAAAGCTCTATCTATAATGGTGTGGTAAGTCATTCAAGACTTTTACCAAAAAGCCACAGCTTTTCTTATAAAGTTTATTCAATATTATTCGATATTGATAAGCTTGAAGATATCCAAAAACAATGTAATTTATTTTCATACAATCGGTTTAATTTTTTTTCATTTTATTTCAAAGATCACGGAAAAAAAGATGGTAGTAATCCCAAGAAATGGATTTTAGAAATAGCCGATAATGAAAATATTGATAAAAAAAATCTTAAAATTTTTTGTTTATGCTACCCGAGAGTTCTTGGTTATGTCTTCAATCCTATTAGTGTTTGGTTTGTTTATAG
>JABHUT010000091.1 GCA_018658685.1 Alphaproteobacteria bacterium | reverse complement strand
TGGAGACATGAAGAGACACCAAAATTAACAATGAGGAACTTTTCTAATAACTTTCTCGAACATTATATTGAAAGCGCTGGAGAGAAGACACTTTTGTCTTCTGGGGGTTACTCAATTGAGAGAGAGGGCGCTCAACTTTTTTCAAAAGTTAAAGGGGATTTTTTTTCAATAATAGGACTTCCCCTAATACCTCTTCTACAAAAATTAATAAAGCTTAAGTCCGCAGGAGTTTTAGAATAGTGATGAAGGCAGCAGTTGTAGGAAACCCGGTTGACCACAGTCTTTCACCAGATATTCATAATTTTTGGTTAAATGAGGCAGGCCTTAAGGGAGTTTATACAAAGAAAACGGTCAGGGACGAAAATTTAACTGATTTTATCACTAGCGCCGCTAAAGAAGGTTTCTCTGGGCTGAACATTACTGTCCCACACAAAGAAAAAGCCCTTAAGGCGTGTGATGTTTTATCTGCGACAGCAAAAGAACTTGGAGCTGTAAACTTAATAACTTTTAAAAATGGAATAATTTTCGGCGACAATACAGACGGCCAAGGATTTATTGAAAGTATCAAAGAAAAACTTCCAAATATATCTTTTGAAAAGAACAGCTTTGCAATCCTTGGTGCGGGGGGCGCTGCAAAGGGAATTATTCATGCTTTGCACAAAAATAGCGCAAAAAAAATAACTATTATCAATAGGAATTATAAAAAAGCTAAGGACTTGGCGAATAAGTATAAAGAAACAGCCGTCCCGTTCGACCTAAAAGATATTAAAAAAGGTCTGAATGGCGCGTCATTTTTAATAAACACCACCACTATGGGGATGAGAGGCGGGCCTGCTTCAATAAATATAGACTTTTTAAGTTTCCCTGAAATCCTATGCTTTACAGACATTGTCTATAATCCAAAAACCACAAATTTAATGAAATCTGCGACAAAATCAGGGGTTAAAGTTATAGGAGGAATAGGAATGCTTGTAAATCAAGCGGTGCCGGCCTTTCAGGCGTTTTATGGAGAAGAGCCAAGGAATTTAGATAAGCTCTATTCGGTCTTAGAAAACAAAATGAAGGTTATTGATAATGATTAAGATCGGCCTTACTGGCTCTATAGGTATGGGGAAAAGTGAAACAGCTAAAATTTTTAAATCACTTGGTTTTCCAGTCTATGACGCTGATAAATCTGTTCATAAACTTTACAGGAAAGGACAAAAAGGTGCAGAGGCTATAAAAAAAATATTCCCAAGCGCAATTAGTTCAGAGGGGGATGTAGATAGATCGGTCCTCGGGGGTTTGGTTGTTGGGGATAAAGCTAACCTGAAGAAACTTGAGTCAATTATACATCCGCTTGTTGGAGAAGACAGACTTGATTTCTTTGAAGACAATAAAACCGCAAAAGCTGTTGTTTTGGATATTCCGCTTCTGTTTGAAACAGGGGGCGAGAAGCTTGTTGATTATACTGTTGTTGTTACAACCTCTTATGAAACTCAAAAGAAAAGAGTTCTAGGGAGAAAAAATATGAATGAAAAAAAATTTAAAGAGATTGTTTCTTCACAAACACCAAACGATGACAAGTGCAGGCTTGCAAACTTTATTGTCGACACGTCCATAAGTGTTGACGATGCAAAGAAACAGGTTAAAGATATTTTGTTGTCATTGGGGCTTTAAATGCGAGAAATTGTTTTAGATACAGAGACCACGGGCCTTAGCCCAGAAAAAGGCGATAGAGTAGTTGAAATTGGTTGCGTTGAGTTAATTAATCACGTTCCCACACAAAACACTTTTCAAGTATATCTAAATCCAGAAAGAGATATGGACGAGGGAGCCCAGAAAATTCACGGTCTAACAAACGAGTTTCTTATAGACAAGCCCCGTTTTGAAGAAATTGCAAAAGACTTTATATCCTATATTGGTGATAGCAACATTATCGCACATAATGCATCTTTTGATATTAATTTTTTAAATAGTGAGCTTGTAAGGCTTGATATCGATAAGATTCCTGAGGAAAGAGTTATTGATACCTTAAAAATAGCACGAGAAAAATTTCCAGGAGCAAGAAATAGCCTTGATGCTTTATGTAAAAGATTTTTAGTTGATAACTCTAATAGAAAACTACACGGAGCGCTGCTTGATTCAGAGCTTCTTGCCGAGGTTTATCTAGAGCTTATCGGAGGAAAAGAGCCCGATCTAGCCCTTGCTGTAGAAAATAAAAACATTGATGAAAATAAAACAGAGCCTGTTATTACATCGTCCTTAAAACGAAACAAAGTACTAAGATCACGATTAACAGAAGAAGATCAAATAAATCACAAAAAGTTTATCGAAACATTGAAGGTTAATCCTGTTTGGTATAATGAAAGTTAACGTCTTAATTCTCTTTTCTTTATTTCTACTATAATTTTATCCAAGGCTGTTCTTATTATAAGCCTTCTTAATTGAGGTATTATTAGGCATATTCCTGCAAGGTCTGTTATTGCCCCCGGGACCATAAAGAAGAAAGCGCCTACCAAAAGGGCTACACCCTCTAAAACTCCATGGAGAGCTTGTTTCCCTTGAGAAAATTTTGATTGGAGGTTGAATAATATTCCTAAACCCTGATGTTTTGCTATAAGAATCCCCACACCAGCTGTTCCTATTATTAATGCAAGGGTTCCAATTGCACCAAAGTACCCTCCAAGTTTTATCAATATCCAAATTTCAAGGACCGGAAGAACTATCATAAAAAAAACAATAAAATAAGACATTAAACCCCTCTTTGAAAATCAATCAAATTTATTTAAAATAACCGTATATCCTTATATTACCAAATAGTATAATAAGGTTTATAGAAAGGAAAAGTAAAATGGGAAATCCATTCGACCCTATGAATATTTTGTTAGTTGTTTTTGCTGTAGTGGCATTTATTCGATTGCGGTCCACTCTTGGGAAAAGAACAGGCAACGAAGAGCCTCTTGGATATAAGAAAACGCCTGCAGCTAAACAGAGCAACGAAATAAATTCTTTTTCTTCAGACAAAACCGCAAAGCTACCTACCCAAGAAGTACTGTCTCAAATAACCAAAAAAGATAAAAACTTCACCCAAGAAAGTTTTATTTCTGGTGCAAAATCCGTTTATCAAATGATAATAAAAAGCTACGCATTGGGCGATCTCGAAGATGTTAAACAATTTCTTGGAAAAGATGTTCATTTAGGATTTTTGTCAGCTGTAGATTCCAGGATCAAATCAGAACACAAATTATTTAATGAATTAATCAACTTTGATTCTGTCGAGATAAGTGAGGCAGGCATAATAGGTGGTAATTTTGAAATTACAGTATCATTTAAAACAAAGATTATAAGCTATGCAACAAATAAGGATGGACAAACGATTGAGGGTAATCAGGATTCTCCTCAAAGCATTACCGATACATGGGTTTTTGAAAAATCAATTAATAGTCAAGATCCAAATTGGGTTCTTGTTTCAACTAATCCCGATGATTAAAGATGCCTAAAGAAGAAGACGAACGTATCTGGCGGGAGTTTATAGAAAATGGTGGAAATCTAAAAAATCAGACTGAAAGAATTAAAAAAGACTTGGCCAAGAGAAAATCAAACCTTGTTGAAAAGAAAAGAAGAAATTTACCCAAGCCAGCTAATTTGACAAAAAGACTTATTAAGAAAATTGCTACAAAGAAAATTCAAATAAATTCTACTCTTGATCTTCATGGCCATAATAAAACTTCTGCTAAATTAAAATTTACTAATTTTATAAAAGATTGCCAAAAGAACAAACAAAAATATATTTTGATAATCACAGGAAAAGGCAAGGGTTTAATTAGAGAGGCTCTATTTGAGTGGATTGAAGAGGAAGAAATTTTTCCTTTAATTGTTGGATATTCTCACGCGCACAGGCTACAAGGAGGAGAGGGTGCTTTCGTTCTTCATTTGAGAAAGCAATAAATAAACAGTAATGTTGTAATTATTACGTAAGGCAAAAAAATGAACGCTAAACAAAAAAATAGAACAGCAAGAATTGAAAGAGAAACAAGAGAAACAAAAATAATTGCTGATATTAATATTGATGGATCTGGTGTTTCAGAAATAAATACGGGCATTGGTTTTCTAGATCATATGCTTGAATGTTTCTCCAGACACTCGCTAATAGATATTAAATTAAAGGCAGAGGGAGACCTGCACGTAGATCAGCACCATACAACAGAAGATACTGGGATAGTTATTGGTTCTGCCATAGCAAAGGCTCTTGGTGACTTTTCAGGCATTAAGCGTTTTGGCAGTGCAACAATACCAATGGATGAAACTCTCACAAGGGCGGCTATCGATATTTCAAAACGCCCAAGCCTTGAATGGAAGGTATCTTTTTCAAAACCTGTATTGGGCGAAATGGACACAGAACTTTTTCATGAGTGGTTTGCTGCGTTTGCCCAAAACTTGGGTGGTAACATTCATATAGAAAATCTTTATGGAGAAAATAATCACCATATTGCAGAGTCTTGTTTTAAAAGTTTAGCTCGTTCTCTAAGAGATGCGCTTGTAATTGACCCTAGAGAACTTGGAAGAATTCCTTCCAGCAAAGGCTCTCTCGGAAGTTAACATAAATGAAAAATTTATCGGTAGCTGTTGTTGATTATGATTGTGGGAACCTCCATTCTGCATCTAAGGCCTTAGAGCTCGCCATGAAAGAATCTGATTTAAGTGGATCTGTTTTCTTAACAAAAGATCCCGAAAAGATTATTAATTCAGACAAATTAATTTTACCTGGCGTAGGAGCTTTCAAGGCTTGCATTGAGAAACTAAAAAGTATCGACGGACTTCAAGACTCTATAGAAGAGTTCGCCCTAAAAAAACAAAAACCGATACTCGGAATTTGTATAGGTCTTCAACTTATGGCTTCCAAAAGCTATGAAGGAGGAGAGCAAAATGGCCTCTCGCTCATCCATGGCGATGTTGTACCCATTTTTTTAAGTAAAAATGATTTAAAGATCCCCCATATGGGATGGAATAATATGTTACAAGAAAAGGAACACAGTGTTCTCAATGGTTTAAATAATAAAGACTTCTATTTTGTTCACTCATATAGATTTAAACCCAAAAATAATGAATCTATTTTGGCAAATACTAATTATGGAGAAGACTTCCCGTCAGTTTTATGTTCAGGAAATATCATTGGTACTCAGTTCCATCCCGAAAAAAGTCAGGGAGCGGGGATAGCTTTGCTTAAAAATTTTTTAGAGTGGGCTCCATGATTTTTTTTCCAGCAATAGATATATGTGAGGGATCTTGTGTTAGGTTGGAAAAAGGTGATTTCAACAAAAAAACAATTTTTAATAAAAACCCCCTAGACCAAGCAAAATTTTTTGAAGGTCTTGGTTGTGACTGGTTGCACGTTGTAGATCTTGACGGTGCCAGGGAAGGAGTATCCAAAAATTACCCTTTTATTGACGAGATTGCATCTAATACGAACCTGAAAATTCAGTTTGGCGGGGGCGTAAGATCATTTGATAAAATTCATAAGTTAGTTGATTGCGGTATAGAAAGGATAGTGCTTGGAACAAAAGCACTAAAAAATATTGATTTTTTAGAAGAAGCATCTGGATTGTTTAAAAATAAGATTGCCGTTGGTATTGATGCCAGAAATGGCAATGTATCTATTGAGGGATGGACAAAAGATTCAAACATTCTTGCTAAGGATTTTGCTCTTCTAGCAGAGTCTAAAGGGGCATGCGCCATAATATTTACTGATATAGATAAGGACGGTATCATGTCGGGACCAAATATTTCTTCAACACAAGAGATTGCAAAAAAAGTTTCTAT
>JABHUT010000090.1 GCA_018658685.1 Alphaproteobacteria bacterium | reverse complement strand
GCTTAGTATTAGCTTTTGAGTCGCCAATAGTTTTTCCTGTCATATTCAAAAATAGTTTTTTAAATTTAATATCGTGATATTCGATATCTTCTTTTTGAATTAATATATTCTGTAGCGCCTGAGATAATTGATTTAAATCAAAAGGTATCTGGAATGATAATATTTTAGTGTTTTCCTTGATAAGATCTTCCTTACTTGAGTTAAAAACTATAAATGTGCTTTTAAAAGATTTTTTGGACAGAAAATCTTGAAACCTATCTAGCGAAGCATCATTTGAAACAAAAAATATCGGGATATCATCTTCTATAAGCTTAAGGTTATCTTTGTTCAACTGAAAATTCTTAACGACCTGTAAGCAGAAAGTCTCTGAATCAGACAAAAGATCATTTATGATCGAATTGAAAATTGTATCGTTAGAAAAAAGTAAAACCCTTTGTGTCAAATCTGAAACCTAGGACCCATAACAGCCTCCCCGACTCTTATATGCGTAGCACCAAGGGCAATCGCTGTCTCAAAATCGTTGCTCATACCCATACTTAAATATTTAAGACTATTTTTTTTTGCAAGCTTATTAAGAAGTGCAAAATAAACTGAGGGCTCTTCATTGGGCGGGGGCATTGTCATTAAGCCAAGAATATTAATCCTCTTATAGTTTTTAGAACCTTCTAAAAAACTATCAATTTCGGAAACCCCTATACCCCCCTTACTGGATTCATTAGAAATATTTACCTGAATAAAAACATCTTTGAGCAAAGAATCTTTGCTTAAACTTTTATTAATCCCCTCTAAGATCTTTTTTCTATCTACAGAGTGAATGCAAGTAAATATTGAGATAGCCTCATTAATCTTGTTTGACTGAAGACCTCCCACCATATGAATCTCCAAATCTTTATAAATCTTTAGTAAATCTAGCCATTTAGCACTAGCCTCTTGGACTTTATTTTCACCAAATAGAAGGTGGCCACAATCTAAAATGGGCTTTAATGCTTCTTTGTCAAACTTCTTTGTAACAACTATTAATTTAATTTTATTGGGATCTCTATCAAACTCAAAGCAGGTACGTTGGATTCTTTCTTTTATATTAATTAAGTTTTGTTCTACAATGTGCATATCTTTATATAACATCCATATTTACTTTATCGAATACCATAATTATTAAAATATAAAATTTAGATTTAATTCTTTTTGAGATAAACTAAAAATCCTGTTATTGATTACTATTACTTAATCTAGATATCTGCACAAAGGGGCAAATTTAATGAACAAAAAAACTACTCTAGTATTATTTTTTTCGATTTTTCTTTTTTTAAGTAATTGCTCTAAAAAAGTTGATATAGAAATTTCTGAAATTGCAAAATCTCAGGTCTCCATGGCTGTAAATGCTTTTCTTTGGAGAGCCAGTCTTGATACCGTGTCCTTTATTCCTTTAGATATTGTTGACCCTATTGGCGGAGTTATAACAACACAATGGTATGAAGATACAAACAATTCCTCTGAAAGAATTAAACTAACGATTTATGTTAAAGATAGAAGGTTAAGGGCAGACGGAATCAGCGTTAATGTTTTTAGAGAAATAAAGCTTGAAGAAGGATGGGTTAAGGCCGAAACAAACCCAGATACAGCAAGACTTGTGGAGGCATCTATATTAACAAAAGCCAGAGAATTAAGAATTGGTACTCTTGGTAGTGGCTAAAAATTAAGATGTCTGAGTATTTTCCTAAAGAAATAGAGGCTTACTGGCAGGAAAAATGGTTTAAAAATAAATCTTTTAAGCCTGAGCCAATCACTAGCAAAAAACCAAAAAAATATATTTTAGAGATGTTCCCATACCCATCTGGAAATATTCATATGGGTCACGTAAGAAATTACACCATAGGTGATGTTGTTGCTAGATTCAGAAAGGCACAGGGTGACAATGTTCTTCACCCCATGGGCTGGGATGCATTTGGGATGCCAGCAGAAAATGCAGCAATGGAAAAGAAAATCCACCCAAAGGAATGGACCTACAAGAATATTAAAACCATGAAAAAACAGTTGCAGTCACTTGGTCTTTCAATTGATTGGGATAGAGAGTTTGCCACTTGTGATCCAGAATATTTTAAGCATCAGCAAAAAATCTTCTTGGATCTCTTTTCTGCGGGAGTTGCATATAGAAAAGAAAGTCTAGTTAACTGGGATCCTGTTGATAAAACTGTTTTAGCAAACGAACAGGTTATTGATGGGAAGG
>JABHUT010000089.1 GCA_018658685.1 Alphaproteobacteria bacterium | reverse complement strand
CCTTCCCATTATCATAGTCACGGAAGTCTAATTCAACTTCTTGAAGTATAATTGGATTTACTTTTGTACGAGAGAAATATTCTTGATTACTTGTTCTTCCTGTTTCACCTATTCCTGCAGATGTAGATTTAAATTCTTCATCGGTGTCTCTTCCTGTTTTGCCTATTCCTTTTGCAGAACCTCCAATCGGATAACCCATATCCCATAAATCGAAATAGCATTTTTCTGGATCTGTCGGGTGAGGGAACCAATTTAAAAGAATACACCCATCTGCTTGAACACCCATTGCAATATTTGGAAAAATAAATTGAAAAGGGCTTTCAGTTAACTCTTCATCTGAGAGATTTTCATAGTGATGATAACCTTTTTCTTTATAATTTTTTCTTTTCGCTTTTTTTAGATCTATCCAACCTTGTTCAGAGAGTGCTTCATAATCTTTATATTTGGATGTGTCTACTCCCCAGTCTTCTAATATACCTTGAAATGGATGATCCTCACCCTCATGAACTCTGTCCCTTAATGAAGGACGACCCATTTGAATGATTCTTGCATGTCCTTTTGGAAACATCTCATATCTTGAAGTAAAATGATCTTGGTCAATTACCGAAGGAACTTGCGGATGAACAAAACGAGTATGGTAAGATTCATTAAAATTATCACAAAAGAATTTCCAATTCACATCAAGTTCAACTCTTACCCATTGCGCTCTTATTTGATCTTTAAAGTTATGGTTTTTATATATTTCTGGTAAGGGGTCTAGATATTCTAATAATTCAGGGGCTTTATCATTCATTGTATAAAAAATGAAACCGTCCCAAGTATCTACTCTAACTTCTACTAATTTTCTTTTTCCAATTGGGCTTCCTTCTGGAAAATCATCAGGATCTGGACATCCTATTACATCCCCATTTAATCCAAATTGCCAATCATGATAGGGACACCTGAAAGAGTCTTGTGAACTATCAAAATTAACTAGTCTTTGTCCTCTATGAGCACAGCTGTTATAAAAGCCCTTTATAGAGCCATCATCTTGCCTAACTATAATGACAGATTCTGTTATGAGATCATGGACAATATAATCTCCAGGTTCTTTTATCTGTACTTCTCTCCCAGCTATTAACCAGACTTTTGTCCACATATTGTCCCATTCTTTTTGCATGAAGTCCTTAGAAAAGTAACGATCATTAGTTATTGGATCGCCTCTAAGATTTTTTTGATCTTTTCCATCAATTGCAAGTTTATGTGTATCTATTTTTCCCATAAAAACCCCCTTAGAAATTATTCTAAGAAAACATTATATTCTTTCATTAGGATATGTAAATAACTATTGTCTGTAGTTAGTTTCACCATGTGTGGAGATATCTAAGCCCTCTTCCTCAGTAGTTGGATCAACTCTAAGGCCTGTGGTCGATTTAACAATTAAAATTATTATCATTGAAGCGATTATTGACCATGCCAGAACAGCGGCAATACCGATTCCTTGAACACTTAGTTGGCTAACAGAGTCCATACCATCAGCATACCCAACACCGCCAAATCTGGTATCGGCAAGGAAAGAAACAAGAATAATTCCTAGAACACCTCCAGCCCCATGGACTGCAAATACATCTAAAGAATCGTCAATTCTCAAACTACTTTTTACAAATGAAACTAGGATATAGCAAATAATACCAGCTGAGAAACCAATGACGAGACCACCTATAGGACCAACAAATCCTGAGGCTGGAGTTATTGATGCAAGTCCAGCAATTGTTCCTGTTACAAGACCTATTAGTGTTGGCTTACCAAATTTTATCCAATCAATTGCCATCCAAACCAAGGAAGCTGTTGCAGCTGATATGTGTGTCACAAGCATAGCCATTCCAGCATCTTCATTAGCTGCTAGAGCACTACCAGCATTGAATCCAAACCATCCAACCCATAACATTGCTGCACCAATCATAACTAATGCAGGATTATGTGGAGGATCGACTTGATCAGGAAAACCTTTTCTTGGACCTAATGCTGCAGCTAAAACTAGCGCTGAAATACCAGCAGTTAAATGAACAACTAGGCCCCCAGCATAATCAAGTATACCTTTTTCAGCTAACCATCCACCACCCCATATCCAATGAGTGACTGGAGCATATACTGCGATTAACCATAAGCCGCTAAATAATAATACAGCACTAAATTTAATTCTTTCAACGTAAGCGCCAACCATTAGAGCAGGTGTAATTATAGCAAAAGTCATTTGAAACATAAAAAATACTGTTTCAGGAATATCACCAGATAAGGAATCTCTTTCAACTCCGGAGAGAAATGCTTTTTGCAGTCCCCCAACCCACTGATTACCATCCGCAAACGCCATACTATACCCAACTCCTAACCAAATTAAAGAAGCCAAACAAGCAATTGCTATACACTGCATAAGAACTGATAAAATATTTTTTGATTTAACTAGTCCAGCATAAAAAAGGGCCAAGCCCGGTAAAGTCATGAAAAGAACTAAGGCTGTGGAAGTTAAAATCCACGCTGTATTACCTGTATCTAACATTATTAATCCCCATTAAAGATTTTTTTTTTAATTTTTTAGTTATTATATCTATACATATAATTAAAAAAAATAATACATGAATTTAATTTTTTTTGAGGGATTATAAGGTTTTCACGGATACATTAACACAACTTACACACCTTTTTTTATCGTTCTCTAGCTCCAGGGTAAACGCCTAAAATTTTAACTTCATCTGCATAATGAGACAATTCATCTAGTGCTCTTTGAACAGAGTCTTCATCGCAATGTCCTTTGATATCAACATAGAATTGTGTTGCTAAAAAACTACCATCAATTTGATAGCTTTCTAATTTTAGCATATTTATTCCATTTGTAGCAAAGCCTCCTAGGGCCTTATATAATGCAGATGGAACATTTCGAACTTTAAAAACCAAAGTAGTTATCGAATTTTCGTCATTAACCTCAGGCTTTACTTCATCACGACTTAAAATTAGAAAACGTGTTGTATTAAAACCTTTGTCTTCCATATTTTCTTTTAAAATCTTTAAATTATAAATCTCTGCAGCTAATGGTGATGCTATAGCGCCAATGGTTTTATCATTTAATTCTGAAATTTCTCTTGCAGAACCTGCTGTATCAGCTGCTACATGAGGTATCAAGCCAAGTTTATCAATTGAATTTCTACATTGGCTTAAGGCCATCTCATGACTTCTAACTGAATTAAGAGTTTCTAATGTAGATTCATTTACTCCCATTAAGGTATGCTGAATCTCTAAAAAATATTCGCCTATAATCTTTAGGCCAGAAGTAGGCATGAGACGGTGGATATCAGCAACTCGACCTGCAATAGAATTCTCAATCGGAATCATTCCTAGATCACTTTTACCATTTATGACTTCATTGAAGGCATGATCAAAGGTTGAGCATGCAATTGATTCTAATTTTGGATCAAAAAGCTTACCTGCTATATGAGAATTTGCCCCTGGTTCACCCTGATAAACTATTTTTTTTGTCATGTTTTATTACTCAATTCTTTTCTTACATTGTATAAATCATCTTCAGTATCAACGCCAATTGGAATTTT
>JABHUT010000088.1 GCA_018658685.1 Alphaproteobacteria bacterium | reverse complement strand
TCCAATTTCATTTTCAGGTGATGGCTTCCACAAAACAAAGTCTGAAGGATTTTTCTTATAGGAGGCAACTTCAATTCTTGCACCAGGCTTCATTTCTTCTACTTTTCTTCCTGAAAGATTTCCATAATCTAAAAATTTTTTAACATCAAAAAGAACATGTGATTCTGACAAATAAGCACTATTATTTTCTAATAAAGTATCTATAAATTTAATCATTTGCTCTAAATGATCCGTAGCAAAAGGTTCAATATCGGGAGGCAAAACATAAAGCCCTTTAAAGTCTTCATGATATTGTTTTGTAAATTTCTCGGCAATAGCAGAAGGCTCTACTTTTTCTTCCTTTGATACATTTATAATCTTATCATCAATATCAGTTATATTTCTTGCGTAGACTAGATTGTCGAATTTAAACCTTAGAACTCTTGTTAAACAATCAAAGACTATAGCAGATCTTCCATTACCTATATGACCTGGTCCATAAACAGTAGGCCCACAAGCATACATAGTTACCTTATTAGCGTTAATTGGGGTAAAAATTTCTTTTTTTCTAGTATATGAATTATATAGTTTAAATTCCATAACAATCTAAATATCATTAAATCATAATAATTTAATACAAAATTTTAATAAATTACTAAATAAAATCAAAAAAAATATTGCCCTATTCGCTTCACAAAGGTAAAGCTAAATTATTAATTTAGGAGATTACTGATGGATGTAAAAGTTTTAGATAGAGCTATTCATACTGAATCAAATGACGAAGAATTAAAAAAACCTTCTAGAGAAGAGGCTATGGACGCTGTAAGAACACTCATTTCTTGGGCTGGTGACGATCCCGAACGTGAAGGATTAATCGAAACACCAAAAAGAGTTGTAAAGGCATATGAGGAATTTTTTGCTGGATATGCTCAAGATCCTGTTAAGGTTTTAGGCAAAACTTTTGAAGATGTGAAAGGTTATGATGATATTGTTTTTCTTCGCGATATAAATATTGAAACACATTGCGAGCATCATATGGTTCCTATTCTGGGTAAGGCTCACGTAGCATACCTCCCAAAAAATAAAGTCGTGGGAATATCCAAACTTGCTAGGGTTATTGAAATTTTTGCTAAACGATTACAGACTCAAGAAACTATGACGATGCAAATTTTGAACACTATAGATGATACTCTTGATCCTTATGGAACAGCAATAATGATTGATGCTAAACACCAATGTATGACTACAAGAGGAATTAATAAGCCAAATGTATCTACAGTAACTACTAAATTTTCTGGTTCATTCTCAAATGATACTGATTTGAGGCAAAGGTTTATGCAATTAACAAAGGGATAGCATTGTCAGAAAAATTTCATAAAAGAGTGTCTGTTGAAGAAGTTGAAGAAGGAAGTACGCTTTCACCAAAGTTTGATAAAAATGGCCTTATACCATGTGTAACAACTGATAGCGAAACCCATGAAGTGTTAATGTTAGGTTACATGAATGCCGAAGCATTGATAAAAACAGTTGAAGAAGGTGAGGCTTATTACTTTAGTCGAAGTCGCCAAAAGGTTTGGCACAAAGGTGCCACATCAGGACTTATTCAAGCTGTAAAAGAAATTAGAATAGATGATGATCAGGATTCTATTTGGCTATCTGTAGAGGTTGGAGGGTCAGGTGCAAGTTGTCACGTTGGTTATAAGTCATGCTTTTACAGATCAATTCCTATAAAAAATAAAATCTCAAAAAATATAGAACTAAAGTGGGAAGAAGATAAAAAGTTATTCGATCCAATAGAGGTCTATGGAGATGCTCCAAACCCAACAAAACTTTAATCTGGGAATTTTCCAAAAGGAAAAGGTTTTTCTTTGATATTGTTTGAAGAAAAATTTAAACATTCTGAAATAAAAAATGTCAATCTCTTCGTAAAGCCTTTTAAATCGTCAGGTTGCTCTGATCCTACAGCCCTTACAATAAAACCAAGCACTGAAAGCACAACAATTATCCAAAAAGCCATATAAGCAAGAACAATAAAAAACACACTATAGAAAGCATCTATAACAAAATTCATTATAATCAGGGCAAATTTATCATCTGATGATTGAGATTCTGCAACAGAAGTATTTGAACTTTGTGATTTCTTTTTTTCAACCATAATAAAATATTAATTAAATCAAATAGACTATATTAGCAATAATTATATCAAAAAGAGCTTTAGAAAAAATATCTACTCAGGAGCTCTTATATTATCAATTAATTTAATAATATGCTCAGGAGGTGATTTTGTGAAAAAAGAAATTACCATTGCAAAAGTAAAATTAATTACCATTCCAACGACACCAATTCCTTCAGGGGAGATACCTAGGAACCAATTATCTGAAAAATTTAGGTCTGGGGATATAAATTTAAAAAAAATAATATAGGATGAAGTAAATAAAAGACCAGAAACCATTCCAATTATTGCTCCCGATGAATTTACTCTTTTTGAAAAAATTCCCATAATTAAAGCTGGGAAAATTGACGAAGCTGCTAAACCAAAAGCAAACGCTACTACTTGAGCAACAAAAGCTGGAGGATAAATACCAAATACACCTGCTACACCAATTGCTATAGCAGCAGAAAGTCTTGCTAAAAATAACTCCTGTTTATCTGTTATTGAAGGTCTAAAGATTTTTTTCATTAAATCATGACTAATTGAGGAGGAAATAACTAACAGAAGACCTGCTGCTGTAGATAGCGCTGCCGCTAATGCTCCCGAAGCAACTAAGGCTATAACCCAATTTGGAAGATTTGCGATTTCAGGATTAGCTAAAACCATTATATCTCTATCAATATAAATTTCATTCTTATTTTTTGTTAATTCATTTGAAACAATTCTTTCACCATTAATTCCTCTTTGATCTGAGAAAATCGGCTTTACGGGATTCAATGAATTTCCCGGTGCATACTGAATAATCCCATCTTTGTTTTTATCAGACCAAGAAATTAGACCAATATCTTCCCAGTTTTTAAACCAAACGGGAGTACTTTCATATGATGAATTGTTAATAGTATTAATGAAATTTAAACGAGAAAAAGATGAAACTGCTGGCGCAGTTGTGTATAAGATTGCAATAAATAAAAGTGCCCAACCTGCCGAAGCCCTTGCATCGCGAACTTTAGGTACTGTAAAAAATCTAACAATTACATGAGGTAAACCTGCAGTTCCAGCCATTAAAGCTCCAGTAATACAAAAAACATCTATTTTAGATTTTGTAGAATCTGTATAATTATTAAAACCTAAATCATTTAAAACATTATTTAATTTATCTAATAGATATATATCTTCTGAAACAATTTTAGATCCAAAACCTAGTTGAGGAATGGGGTTACCAGTTATTAAAATAGAAATGAAAATAGCTGGAACCATATATGCAAAAATAAGAACACAGTATTGAGCTACCTGAGTATAGGTAATCCCCTTCATACCCCCTAGCACTGCATAAATAAAAACTATCGCCATTCCAATTATAACGCCAGTATTAATATCAACCTCTAAAAATCTAGAAAAAACTATACCGACACCTCTCATTTGGCCGGCAATATAAGTAAAAGAAACAAAAATCAAACATAGAACGGCAACAAATCTAGCTAGCTTTGAGTAATATCGATCTCCAATAAAATCTGGTACTGTAAATTTTCCAAATTTCCTCAAATATGGCGCAAGAAGAAGGGCTAACAAAACATAGCCTCCAGTCCACCCCATTAAATAAACTGAACCATCCTTACCCATAAATGAAATAATTCCAGCCATTGAAATAAAGGATGCAGCAGACATCCAGTCAGCTGCAGTAGCCATACCATTAGCCACTGGATGAACCCCTCCACCCGCAACATAAAACTCATTCGTTGACGATGCTTTAGACCAAATAGCAATTCCAATATATAAGGCAAAAGATGCACCAGCCATCAAATATGTAAGTATCTGTAAATCCATTAATCCTTATCCGCTCTATATTTTCTATCCAATCTATTCATTAGGATGCAATAAGCGACAATTAGAAAAACGAAGACTAAAATTGATCCTTGCTGAGCAAACCAAAACCCTAAATTAAAACCGCCTAATTTAATTTTATCTAACAGATCGCTAAATAAAATCCCCGCACCGAAAGATGATAGAAACCAAAAGGATAAAAGAATCAAAACAATTTTTAAATTTGCTTTCCAATAATTTTTTGAATTAATTATTTTCATTACTTCCTTCTATAATTTTTTGTCTAACCAATTCCATTCTATCATTTCCAAAATACATGTCATCACCATCTATAAAGATAGTAGGAGAGCCAAAACCACCCCTCTTAATTAATTCATCAGTGTTGCTTCTTAACAAATCTTTAGTATTTTGGATTACAATTTTTTTTTCAAATTCTTCTTTATTGATATCAATTGAGACAGCTAATTCTGATAAAACTTTTATATCAGAAATATCAATTCCATTTGACCAATATTTTTCAAAACACAAATAACTAAAAGGAATAAGTTTACCAAATGCTTCGGAAGCTATAACAGCTCGCATAACATTAACAGCATTTAAAGGAAAAACTTTAGGCCAATTAATTGAGATTTGACAATAATTAGCCCAATCCTGAAGATCCTTCCTTGAATACTTAAATTTTAAAGGATTAGGATTGAGTCTATTATTATAGACATCTTGATTTACCTCATTAAAGACTCCGCCAACTAAAATTGGTTTCCAATAAATATCTACATTTACATCTTTAATTATTGATTGAAACCTATGAAAAGCTAGATAAGTCCAAGGGGATGAACAATCAAAAAAAAATTCAACTTTCTTCATTAAGAATTATTTACCAGTCCAGTTTGGCTTCCTCTTTTCTGAAAAAGCTAGGGGGCCTTCAACAAAATCCTCCCCTTTAAATAAATCTAAAACAGAATCATATTTTTGTTCCATCGCAGTCTCTACACTAGCATGAGATAAGCCTGACATTGCTACATCTTTTGTTGTTCTGACTGATGTCGGTGAACACTCCATAATTGATTCTGCCCATTTTTTAGTTGAGTCCATAAGATCTTGATGGGCAACAACCTCGTTAACAAAACCAAGAGAAAGTCCTTCTTGAGCTTCAACAGTTCTTCCTGTAAGCATCATGCCCATCGCTCTTTTCATACCAATTTGTCTTGGGAGGCGATGCATTCCTCCTGCAAGCGCAGCCAAACCAACTTTTGGCTCTGGAAGAGCAAAACGAGCATTTTCAGATGCTATTATTAAATCACAGGCTAAAGCAATCTCAAAACCACCCCCCATTGCAACACCATTTACTGCTGCAATAATTGGTTTTTTAAGGTCGAATCTGGAAGTTAATCCCGCAAATCCCATAGGATTTCTTTCCAACTTTCCTCCCTCGGCTTGATACCTTAAGTCATTGCCAGCACAAAAAGCTCTTTCTCCGGAGCCAGTTATAATTGCAACCCAAGCATCGGGGTCAGTAGAAAATTCATTAAAAATTTCTTCAAGTTCAAAATGAGCAGGAGAATGAAGAGCATTCATCCTCTCAGGTCTATTTAATGTTATAACCCATAATTTTCCGTCTTTTTCAACATTAGAGTATTCATAGTCCATAGTTATTTCCCCTCAATTAATTTTAATTTACTATTAAATAATTCCCAATTATCACAATAATGATCGGCAGAAGCCTTTAGAAATAACTCCATATCAGAATCAATTGTTTTAATGACCCTACCCGGTATCCCTACAACCATAGAGTTATCCGGAATAACCTTACCTTCTGGAATCAATGCTTTCGAACCAATCAGGCAATTCTTTCCAATTTTTGCTCCATTTAAAATAACAGCACCAATACCCACCAAAGAATTATCGCCTATTGTACACCCATGAAGCATAACCTGATGACCGATTGTAACACCCTCACCTATCAAAAGAGGAAATCCATAATCATTATGAAGGACGCTACTATCCTGAATATTAGTTTTCTTTCCAATAATGATTGGTTCGCAATCACCTCGAATTACAGTATTAAACCACACACTTACTTTTTCATGAAGAGTTACATTTCCAATTACACTTGCATTAGGCGCTATCCAATAATTACCTTTTGAAGGTAAATTTGGTCTTTTATCATCTAACTCATATATAGCCATATTAAAATTATTACCTATAAATCAAAATCAAGAATCGACATTGTAAAGGTATAAGACGCACTATCATCTTTATAAATAATACCAATGTATTCTTTTTCATCACCTTGGTTCAAATAGACCTCTTGCGAGTCACCAATTGAACCCCTTCCACTAAGTATAATATTATTGTTATTGAAAAGTTTAATTAAATATTGATTATGAGTCATTTCATTGTCAGACGAAAGAGAAATTGGAATATTCAAAGAATACGATATCTCGTCATCATCAGGATCTTCATCCCTAAAAATGTTTCCAACTGAAATATTATTGATAAATATATTACAAAGATTTGTATCTGAGTCTGATTTCCTTATTTGTATTTCGTCATTAGAAAAAGTTTCCCTAAGGTAATTCTGAACTATTAATATTTCATCATTTTGCATAAAATACTTCTCTTCTTATTTGATTATTTTAGCAGGGACGCCGACAGCAGTACACCCAGCTGGTAAATTTTCAAGAACTAAGGACCCAGCTCCTATTTTTACGTCATCTCCAATATTAATGTTACCTAGAATAGAGACATTTGCAGAGATTGTAACATTTTCTCCTACTTTAGGATGTCTATCACCAACATCCATTCCTGTGCCACCTAATGTAACCCCATGCAAAATAGAAGTGCCATCACCTACTTTTGAAGTTTCACCAATAACTAAGCCAGTTGCATGATCCATTAGGACACCTTTTCCAATATCGGCAGCAGGATGAATATCAATATCAAAGACTTGTGAGGCTCTAGATTGAAGGTAAAAAGCAGTTGCGATATCACCTATCTTCCAATAATGGTTTGCCGCACGATAAACCTGAAGGGACTGAAATCCTTTAAAAAATAGAATTGGTTGATAAAATGTTATACATGCAGGGTCGCGGTCTACAACAGTATTAATATCTTTAGATATTTTTTCATAGATATCAAGCTCAGCTATTAAGGCATTGTAAATAATAGATTGAGTTTTTTCCAAATCACAATCATTTTGCTGAAGCTGGTCAGCTAATACATACGAAATTGAAGACTCAATATCACCAAAGCTAAGAATTGCTTTTCGAAAAAAATCCTCTAAATTTGGCTCTCGGTTAACCACATCATTGGCCTCTGTAATAAGTCTATCCCATATTGGGCAATTTCTTTTAGACACTTTTAAGGAAGACATTAAATCACCAACAAATAAATTTACTTAAAACAAATCGATTAAAAAATATTAAGTATTATATCCTAATTTATTATAAATAATTAAAGTTATTTCTATAAATAATTAAAGTTAATTATAATAAATTCGTATATAACATTAAATTTAAGGATTCACATGGTAAATAAAGATAAAATAGCAATTGTAACAGGTTCATCAGCAGGTCTTGGAGCATCCGTAGCAATTCAATTGGCTAAAAAAGGTATTAATGTCGTCATTAATTATTCAAAAAATGAAGTAGAAGCCAAAAAAATTCAAAAAATTTGTGAGGATTATAATGTTAAAACATTATGCCTTAAAGCCAATGTTTCTGTTGATGAAGATTGTAAATATCTTGTCAATGAAACAATCAAGAAGTTTAAAAAAGTAGATATACTTGTAAATAATGCTGGTACAACAAAATTTGCCAATCATCAAAAGTTAGATGCATTAACAGATGAAGATTTTATCAATATATACAAAGTAAATGTTATAGGGCCTTATCAAATGATAAGAGCAGTAGAGCCTTATATGAAAAAAAATAAATTCGGTAGCGTAGTAAATGTATCATCTATTGCTGGGATTACTGGTATTGGTTCATCTATCGCTTACGCCGCATCTAAAGGCGCTTTAAATACCATGACCTTATCCCTAGCTAAGGCCTTAGGGCCAGAAATAAGAGTTAACACTGTATGCCCTGGGTTTATTGGTACAGGTTGGTTTTTGGATAGATTTGGTGAAGAAAAGTTTAATAAAATAGTTAAGGATCAAGAGGAAATAACACCACTTAAAAGAGCCGGAACACCTGACGACATTGCTAAATCAGTTGTATTCTTTTGCTTAGAGGGTGGAGAGCATATAACCGGAGAAACGTTAATTTCAGATGCAGGAATGCATCTATCACTTCCTCGATAATAATGGAAACCTAATTATGAAAAGCGATCAAATACCTAAAATGACAAATGACTCAGGTAAAAAAACTATAACAATCAAATATAAAAAATTTAATTGTCTTGGCGCAAAGCCTCCTCACGATCATCCTCATACCTATCTCGATATGGGAAGAAAGGGAGAAATAGTTTGTCCATATTGCGGAACATTGTACAAATATAAAAATTAAAAAAATAAGTGGTGCGGCCACCCGGAGTCGAACCGGGATGGCATTATCTGCCGAGGGATTTTAAGTCCCTTGTGTCTACCTATTCCACCATGGCCGCATATGCTATTTCAAGACTCTTTTAAAGATAGTTTCAACTTGTTTTAAGTGATAGTTCAGATCAAAGATATCGTCAATTTCCTCATCAGATAAAATTGATGATATTTCTTTATCAGTCTTAATTAAATCATAAAAACTTCCCTCCTCATTCCATACTTTCATTGAATTTCTTTGAACCATAGAATAAGAGTCTTCTCTACTTATATTTTTTTGCGTTAAAGACAAGAGGACTCTTTGAGAAAAAACAAGCCCATTGAACTTTTCTAAGTTTTTCATCATATTTTCAGGATAAACAACCATATTTTCAACAACATTTGTTAAACGATTTAGAGCAAAGTCTAAAGTAATAGTTGCGTCAGGACCTATAAATCTCTCCACACTTGAATGTGATATATCTCGTTCATGCCATAAAGTAATATTCTCCAAGGCGGGGGTCACTGAGCTCCTCACAACTCTTGCAAGACCAGTCAAGTTTTCTGTTAATACTGGATTACGTTTATGAGGCATAGAAGATGAACCTTTTTGTTTTGAAGAAAAATATTCCTCAACCTCAAGAACCTCAGACCTTTGTAAATGTCTAATTTCAGTTGATAATCTCTCTATTGAGCTTGAAATAATAGCCAACGTTGAAAAAAATACAGCGTGCCTGTCTCTTGGAATCACTTGAGTTGAAATAGGTTCGATATTTAAATTCAAAGCTTTTGCCACATACTCCTCAACGTATGGGTCAATATTGGCGAAAGTTCCAACAGAGCCTGAGATTGCGCATGAGCTGATTTCCTCAACAGCATTGATCATTCTATCTTTATTACGTGCAAATTCAGCATAGGCTTGTAACATTTTTAAACCAAATGTTGTTGGCTCTGCATGTATGCCGTGACTTCTTCCTACGCATATTGTTTTTTTATGATTTATAGCCTGAAATTTAATTGCCTCCAAAAGAGAGTCTAAATCCTTAATAAGTAATTCTCCTGCTTTTTTAAGCTGCATATTTAAACAAGTATCAAGAACATCTGAGGATGTCATTCCTTGGTGAATAAACCTTGCCTCAGGACCAACTGATTCAGAAATATTTGTTAAAAATGCCAAAACATCATGTTTAATTTCCGATTCAATTTCATCTATCCTTTGAGAATTAAATGTAGCTTTTTCCCTTACTACCTTTGCAGTACCCTTGGGAACAATCCCTACCAACTCCATTCCTTCCAAAGCATAAACCTCAATATCTAACCAAATAGAATATTTTGAGTCATCACTCCATATATCAACCATTTCTTTTCTTGAATATCTAGGTACCATTTATAAGCCTTTTAATTTTTAGAATTAGAATCTTTTATATCTTTATAGGATTATCACTATTATTTAAAGATTTGGTAAAAATTTCTACTCCAGTATCAGTGACCCCAACAGAGTGTTCAAATTGAGCAGATAAACTTCTATCTCTTGTAACTGCAGTCCACCCATCTGATAAAATTTTAGAATCGGGTTTACCTATGTTAACCATCGGTTCTACAGTAAAAAACATACCCTCTTTTAATTCAGCTCCTGTATCCTTTGTGCCATAATGAAGTATATTCGGCTCATCGTGAAAAACCTCACCAATTCCATGACCACAAAACTCCCTTACAACTGAATAATTACTTTTCTCAGCATTTTCTTGAATAACAAAACCTAAATCACCAAGCTTTATACCCGGCTTAATAAGATCAATACCCTTCATCATAGACTCATATGTATTATTGATTAAATTTTTAGCTTTAATTGAAGGGTTACCAGAACAATACATTCTCGATGAGTCTCCGTGCCACCCGTTTAAGATTAAAGTTACATCAATATTAACAATATCACCGTCGTCCAGAATGCGCTCCCCAGGAATACCGTGGCAAATAACATGATTAATTGATGTACAAATGGATTTCGTAAAACCTCTATAATTTAAAGGAGCTGGAATAGCTTTATTATCTAAAATAAAATCATAAGCGAATGAATCCAAGGAGTCTGTTGTTATTCCAGGCCTAACTTGATCAACAAATAAATCTAAAAGTTCAGCAGCAAGCTTTCCAACTGCCCTCATTCCCTCAAAAGATTTGCTATCATGTATTTTTATTTGATCTGAATAAATAATAAATACCCCTTAAATTACGAAATTATACCACCTATATCATATTAATTAAAAATTAACACTCAGGTAAAGCTTGAAAGCATTGTTGTGATGAAAATATGCTGATATAAAATGCTATGAATAAAAAAGACAAATACTCCGCATCTATACTTGTAATTGGCGATGAAATCTTGTCCGGTCGGACCCAAGATACAAACTCGAACCAAATTGCCAAAAAAATGACTGAAATAGGAATAAATATTTCTGATATTCGTGTAGTCCCAGATACGAAAGAAATTATAATTGAAAGCATCAATGAATTAAGAAAAAAAACTGATTATTTATTCACTACCGGTGGTATTGGGCCAACACACGATGATATAACAGCAGAAAGTATAGCCTCTGCATTTGGTGTTGAAATTAATATTAATCAAGAGGCCTTTAGTATCTTAAAAGCCTATTATGATGAAATTGGCTCTCCATTTAATGAGGCAAGACAAAGAATGGCTATGATTCCTGTTGGAGCAACTTTAATAGATAATCCAATATCAAAAGCTCCAGGATTTAAATTAGAAAATGTTTTTGTTTTTGCTGGTATACCAAAAATTATGACTTCTATGCTTGAGAATTCAATAAAGTATCTTGATAAAGGTAAAATCGTTCTTTCACAATCAATTAAAGTTAATGCTGTTGAAGGCGATATTGCAAAGGCTTTAAGGCTTCTAGATTCGGAAGAATCGGAATTAAAAATAGGTAGTTATCCATTTTTTAATTCTGATGTAGATTTTGGTGTAAATGTCGTTATAAAATCAGTTGATGAAGAAAGATTAATTAAATCAGTTGATAAATTTAAAGAATTTCTTAACCAGAATTCTATAAATTTCGATAATTAAAGTAGAGAAAAATGTCAAAAAATAAACTCTTATACGAAGGTAAGGCTAAGCAACTTTTTACAACCGATAAAGATGACCAACTTATTCAATTTTTTAAAGATGATGCAACTGCTTTTAATAAAAAAAAACATGAAATAATAAATAGTAAAGGTGTTCTAAATAACCTAATTAGTGAAAATATTTTTAAATACCTCGGGGAAAATGGAATACCTAATCACTTTATTAGAAGATTAAATGAAAGAGAGCAGTTAATTAAAAAGGTAGAAATAATTCCCATAGAGGTTGTGGTTAGAAACAAAGCTGCTGGAACATTTACCAAGAGATTCGGTATCGAAGAAGGTTTAGATCTTCCTGAAACATTGATAGAGTTTAATCTAAAAGATGATGAACATGATGATCCTCTAATTTCAGATGAACACATAAAGGTTTTTAAATGGGCAAATCAATCAGAAATAGATGATATTAAGATTAAGGCTATTTTAATTAATAAATATTTAACTGAGCTTTTTAATCAAATTGATATTTTGCTAGTTGATTTTAAAATTGAATTTGGCCGTTTTTCTTCCAATGGCAAGACTGAAATCATTCTAGCCGATGAAATTAGCCCTGATTCATGCAGACTATGGGATACAAAATCAAATGAAAAACTTGATAAGGATAGGTTTCGAAGAAACCTTGGCGGATTAATAGAGGCTTACAAAGAAGTTGCGACTCGTTTAGAAATAGATCTTTCAAATTTTTAAAAACTAAATTATTAAGAAATTTTATGAAATCACTAGTAAAAATAATGCCAAAAAAGGGTGTTTTAGACCCTCAAGGAAAAGCGATAGAAAACTCCTTAAACCAGTTGGGTTTTTCTGAAATTAAAGAAGTTACTCAGGGTAAGATTATTGAAATTGAAATTGATTGCGATAATGAGAAGGATGCTAGGGTAATTTTAGAAAATGCAAGTAATAAACTTTTGGCTAATTTAGTTATAGAGGATTATGAAATCACTTTTCCAAAGGAAGATTAATGAAAGTTTCAATAGTTGTTTTTCCTGGCTCTAATTGTGATAGAGATATAGCTGTTTCATTAAAAAAATTCTCAAATAAAGATCCATTTATGGTTTGGCATAAGGAGACCTCGCTTCCTGATTCAGATTTAATAGTCTTACCCGGTGGATTTTCTTATGGCGACTACCTTAGGTGTGGTTCTATGGCGGCTAATAGCCCTATAATGAAGGAAGTTAAAAAAAGTTCAGAAAAAGGTTCAGCTATATTAGGAATTTGCAATGGCTTTCAAATTTTAACAGAATCTGGTTTACTTCCTGGAACACTTATTAGAAATCAAGGATTATCATTTTTATGTAAAAACACACCTTTAAAGGTTCAAAATAATAATTCCATTTTCACCAAAAACTACAAAAAAAATGATATTATAAATATCCCAATTGCCCATAATGAAGGGAATTATTTTGCTTCTGAAACTGTTATTGAAGAAATTGAAGATAAAAATCTAATAGCTTTTCGTTATTGCGACCATAATGGAGATATTGATCTTAAAACTAACCCAAATGGCTCTCGCAATAATATAGCTGGAATTATAAATGAAAATGGAAATGTGTTAGGAATGATGCCGCACCCAGAAAGGGCTACAGATAAAAGCGCTGGATTAACTGACGGCGAAAATTTTTTTACCTCTATTGTTGAGTCCTTAACATGACAAAAATTACCAAAGAGCTAGTTGAAGAACATGGGATTAATAAAGAAGAGTATAAATTTATTTTAGAATCTTTAAATAGAGAACCCACCATAACTGAATTAGGAATATTTTCAGCTATGTGGTCAGAGCACTGCTCTTACAAATCTTCAAAAACATGGTTGAGGAAACTTCCTACAAAAAATAATAAAGTAATACAGGGTCCAGGAGAAAATGCTGGTGTTATTGATCTCGGGGATGGTGATGCCGCTGTCTTTAAAATGGAAAGCCACAATCACCCTTCTTTTATTGAGCCCTATCAAGGCGCAGCAACCGGTGTCGGCGGAATAATGAGGGATGTTTTTACTATGGGTGCTAGACCAGTTGCATTATTAAATTCTATAAGATTTGGTGATGTTTCTCATTCGAAAACAAAACACCTTCTAAATGGAGTTGTCTCCGGTATAGGAGGATATGGAAATTGTATGGGTGTTCCGACCGTCGGCGGGGAGGTTGAATTTAATTCTTGCTACAACGATAATATTTTAGTTAATGCAATGTGTGTTGGTGTAGCGAAAATTGATAAAATTTTTTACTCCAAAGCTACTGGTATTGGAAACTCAGTTGTTTATGTTGGCTCTAAAACAGGTAGGGATGGAATACATGGAGCCACAATGGCATCAGCCGAGTTTGATGATGACTCAGATGAGAAAAGACCTACTGTACAGGTTGGAGACCCTTTTGCAGAAAAACTTCTTCTTGAAGCATGCCTAGAGCTAATGAAAAAAGATGTTATTATCGCGATACAGGATATGGGTGCCGCAGGTTTAACTTCTTCTGCAGTTGAAATGGCTAGCAAAGGTAATGTTGGGATTGATTTAAACCTTGATTTTGTTCCATGCAGAGAGACAAAAATGAGTGCATATGAGATAATGCTCTCTGAAAGCCAAGAAAGAATGCTAATGATTATTGAGCCAAACAAAGAACAAGAGGCAAAGGCTGTTTTTGATAAATGGGGTTTAGATTTTGCAACAATAGGTATTTTAACCGATACAAATCATTTGGTTATCAATCATCATAATGAACTAAAAGCTGAAATAAAATTAGATATCCTCGAAAGCGGAGCACCATCCTATGACCGACCTTATAAAATTACAAAAGAAAATGAGTTCGATCAAAGCCTCGCAAAGGAAACAAATGATTTAGCCCTAAAAACACTAGAAAACCTTCTTAACTCACCTAATTTATGCAGTCGAAAATGGGTTTGGGAGCAATATGACCATATGGTGATGAATGATACAGTTTTAAGACCTGGGGGTGATGCAGCTATTGTTAGAGTTCACGGAACTAATAAAGGCTTGGCAATTAGCGCGGATTCTACACCTCGTTATTGTTCTGCAGATCCAATAGAGGGCGGCCGTCAGGTAATAGCTGAATCTTGGAGAAATATAACTTCAGTCGGAGCAATGCCAATAGCAATTACTGATTGTATGAATTTTGGAAATCCTGAAAAAGAAGATATAATGGGACAATTCGCTGGTGTAGTTACTGGGATGATAGAGGCCTGCGAAATTTTAGATTACCCGGTTGTTTCAGGTAACGTATCTTTATACAATGAAACAAATGGAAAAGGAATAAATCCAACTCCTGCAATTGGAGGGGTAGGACTTATTGATGATTTAGATCATTTTTCTACTCCATTTATAAAAAGAGAAAATGATAATATATTTTTAGTAGGAGAAACTAATGGCTACCTCGGTCAATCTATCTATGCAAAAGAGATACTAAATATCACCTCAGGACTTCCTCCAAGAGTAGATCTTAAAAGTGAAAAAGAGATAGGTAATGTTGTTAGAGATTTAATAAATATTAATAAAATTGATACAGTTCACGATGTATCTGATGGAGGTTTCTTAGTTGCATTAGCGGAAATGTCAATCTCAGGAAATATTGGTGTTAAAATAAATTTAGATAAAGAAAATCTAAATGATAAATTCCTCTTTGGAGAAGACCAGGGAAGGTATATTATATCTGTATCAGATGGACTTGCTTCAGAAGTTACCAAGATATTAGATGATAAAGGGATTTTCTTTCAAAAAATTGGTAAGACTGGTGGCAAAAAATTAATAATCAATGACCACGAAGAGGCGGCAATAGAAACTTTGAAAAAAATTCATGAAAATTGGTTTAACAACTATCTTGAGGAATAAAATATGAGCATGACAAAAGATGAGCTCTTTGAAATTTTATCATCAGGTCTTCCAGATTCTAAAATTAAAATAGAAGACCTGGCAGGTGATGGAGACCATTATGCAGCTACTATTACTTCTAAAAAATTTAAAGGGCTAAATAAAATACAGCAACACAAATTAGTATATGATGCTTTAGGTGAAAAGATGGGATATACTCTTCATGCTTTATCAATTAAAACAGAAATACCTGAGGATTAAATTAGATGGAAAAAAATATTAAAGAGAAAATTACTGAGGAAATATCTTCAAATAATGTTCACTTATTTATGAAAGGAACCCCTCTTTTCCCACAGTGTGGTTTTTCAAGTACGGTAGTCCAAATTTTAACCTATCTTGAAGTTTCTTTTTCAAGCACAAATGTCCTTGAGGATGAAAATTTAAGAGAAGGAATAAAAGAATTTTCAAATTGGCCAACAATCCCTCAGCTTTATGTAAAAGGTGAGTTAATGGGCGGGTGCGACATAATTAAAGAAATGTTTGAGTCAGGAGAATTACAAAAAATTTTTTTAGATGAAGACTTAATTTCAAATTAATTTAGTTTCTGGAATAAAACTCAACAACCAGATTAGGTTCCATAGTTACCGGATAAGGAACTTCACCTAAATTTGGTATTTTTGTAATTTTTGCAGTCATTTTTTTGCTATCGACTTCGATATATTCAGGAATATCCCTCTCAGAGCTTTCAGTTCCCCTAAGAACAATTTCTAAGCCTCTAGATTTATCTTTAATCTCAATTATATCAGTAGTTTTAATTCTGTAAGAAGGAATATTAACCCTTCTACCGTTCACCTTAACGTGTCCGTGATTAATAAATTGCCTAGCTGAGAAAACAGTTGGAACAAATTTAGCTCTATAAACAATAGCATCTAATCTTCTTTCCAAAAGTCCTATTAAATTCTCTGAAGTATCACCCTTAATTCTTTCAGCTTCTTTAAAGATTTTTTTAAATTGTTTTTCTGTAATGTTACCGTAATAACCTTTAAGTTTTTGTTTTGCTCTCATTTGAAGGCCAAAATCAGATAGCTTTCCTTTTCTTCCTTGCCCGTGTTGTCCGGGTCCATAAGCTCTAAGGTTAATAGGGCTTTTTGGTCTACCCCATATATTCTCACCCATACGTCTATCTATTTTATACTTAGCCTGAATTCTTTTAGTCATTAAAACCTCAAATTGTTAAAACAAAATACTTTAACTATTAGTATTGGCGATTTAGTAAAGATAATAGAGCATTAAGTCAATCGTCTTTATTATGTTTATTTTTATCATTTCCATCTGCAATTTTTTTTATTCTTTTCGTTAAATTACTATCCTTATGGTCATTTGGCCATCTTAGAAGAGCTGTTATAACACCTCTGAGAGTCTTAACTTCTTGATCAGTTAAATCAGCCCTATTAAACATATTTCTTATATTCATCATCATAGTAGGCTTTTTTTCAAGTGGCTTTAAAAAACCTGATTCATCCAGCGCCCTCTCTAAGTGATTAAAGAAGCTAATTAGATCACCTTTTTTTGCGGGAAAGCTATCTGGAATAGGTAACTCTTTTTTAGAATAGCTTACCTCTAGCCGATTGAGCTCTGAAACAATTAGGATAACTGCTTGCGCTAAATTAAGAGATGAAAAAGACTTGTTTGTAGGAATCTCAATAATTGAGTCAGTTAAAGATACCTGATGATTGGTAAGCCCTGATTTTTCTCTTCCAAAAACTAAAGCAATTTTATCGTTCTTCTCTATTTTTTGACTAACCTTTTTTGACATTTCTTCAAGTCCAAAAACAGGTTTAACCATATCTCTAGGCCTTATAGTTGTTGCGAAAGCATAACTAAAATCTTCTAATGATTCTTCCAAGCTATTGTATATAATGGTATTATCAATAACCTTATTAGCCCCTGCAGCAGCCTTTATTGCATATTCATTAGGCCAGTCATCCCTTGGATTAATTAATATAAGATTCTCAAAGCCAAAATTAAGCATTGCTCTGGCGGTAGTTCCTATATTCTCACCTAATTGAGGCTCTACAAGAATAATTGATATATTATTTTTAAGCATTTATTTATTCACTATGTTATATTTCTTTAGTTTTATTCATAATCTTATTTTTCATCAAATATGACTTTTATAATGTTGAAAAAATAAACCTATATGTTATTGAGTAGCATTAATTTAAAATTTATAGTTTGGGAACATAAATGTCGAAAATAAAAGTAGAAAATCCAGTTGTTGATCTCGATGGCGACGAGATGACACGAATAATATGGAAACTAATTAAAGAAAAGCTAATTCTTCCTTATCTTGATATTGATATACAATATTATGACCTCGGTATTGAGAGTCGTGATGATACGAATGATGAAATTACAATTGACTCAGCTGAAGCAATAAAAAAATGTGGTGTCGGCATTAAATGTGCAACGATTACCCCTGATGAAGAGAGGGTTGAGGAATTTAATTTAAAAAAAATGTGGAAATCTCCAAACGGAACTATAAGAAATATTCTTGATGGAACTGTTTTTAGAGAGCCTATTCTTTGTCAGAATATTCCAAGATTAGTTCCAGGCTGGACACAGCCTATAGTTGTTGGAAGACATGCTTTTGGAGATCAATATAGGGCAACGGATTTCGTGGTTCCCGGCAAAGGAAAGTTATCAATGAAGTGGGAATCTGAGGATGGAAAAACCACCATAGAAGAGGATGTATATGATTTTCCTGGCGGTGGTGTTGCACTTGGAATGTATAATTTAGATGAATCAATAAAGAATTTTGCAAGGGCTTGTATGAATTATGGTCTAAATAGAAACTGGCCAGTTTATTTATCAACAAAAAATACCATCTTAAAAGCCTACGACGGACGTTTTAAAGATCTTTTCCAAGAAGTTTATGAAAAAGAGTATCAAGAAAAATTCAAAGAAAATAATATTATCTATGAGCATAGATTGATTGATGACATGGTGGCATGTGCATTAAAATGGTCTGGAGCATTCATATGGGCAACAAAGAACTATGATGGTGATGTTCAGTCAGATACAGTTGCGCAAGGCTTTGGATCTCTTGGTTTAATGACAAGTGTTCTAATGACACCTGATGGTAATACGGTTGAGGCTGAAGCTGCACATGGAACCGTTACTCGTCACTATAGACTGCATCAAGAAGGTAAAGAAACTTCAACAAATTCTATTGCATCTATTTTTGCTTGGACAAGAGGCTTGCTTCATAGAGCCAAGTTAGATAACAACGAAAAGCTAAAAGAATTTGCTTTAACATTAGAGAATGTTTGCATTAGTACTGTCGAAAAGGGCTCCATGACAAAAGATTTAGCTCTATTAGTTGGGCCACAACAAAGCTGGCTTACAACTGAGAAATTCCTTGATAAAGTGGACAGTAATCTTCAAGAAAAAATGGGAAACAACTAAATTTTTTCTTTAATATTTTGAATTAATTCCTCAATTGCTTCTTCTGCTTTATCCGGCTCAGAACCTCCTGATAAAGCCATATCTGGGCGTCCGCCACCACCCTTTCCGGACATTTTTTCTGAAACAATTCTAACCAATTGAACCGAATCAAACGCCTCCACAAGATCACTGGTAACCCCTACAGCTATAGTAGCTTTTTTATCTTCCTTACTAATAAGACAAATAATCCCTGAGCCTATATCTTTCTTACATTCATCAATTAATAACCTAAGATTTTTACCATCAATAAATTCAAGAATATCAGAATAAAAACCTACTCCATTTATATCCATTTTTTTTCCATTCAAGATAGATTTTGATATTTTTTCTATTTTATTTTTACTAGATTTTTTTTCTTTTTTCTCTATGGAATCAGAGGACATTTTTTTTATAATTGAGATTGCTGAAGATGCTTCAGCGCCAGTTTTTGCCTCAATCCTTCTTATTCCTGAGGCAACGGAACTTTGAGAAATAAGTTTAAATAAACCAATGTCATTCAATGATTCAACATGAGTTCCCCCACATAACTCCACAGAAAATAATTCACTACCCATTGATAAAACTCTTACCTCATCATCGTATTTTTCACCAAAAAGAGCTAGAGCTCCTTTTTTAACAGCCTCCTCATAAGGTAATACCTCGGTTATTACAGATGAGTCTTCTAAAATAAGTTGATTAATCTTTGACTCAACTTCTTGAAGCTCTTCAAGAGTAAGGGACTTTTGATGACTAAAATCAAATCTTAGCTTTTCAGATGATACTTGGGATCCCTTTTGGGTAACATGACCTCCTAAAACTCTTCTTAAAGTTTCATGAAGAAGGTGTGTGGCAGAGTGATTGGCAGTAATTTTTTTACGATGATCTATATCAATTTTTAAATTTAATACATCTCCATTAGAAATATTTCCTTTAATTAATTTCCCAATATGCGCATAAACTCCATTAATTTTTTTCTTAGTATCAGTTACAATAAAATGCACATTATTTGAAAAAATTAGACCCTTGTCTCCTAACTGACCACCGCTTTCTCCATAAAAAGGAGTTTGATTTAAGACAATAGCAGCCTCATCACCCTCACTAATTGTTTTTGAAATCTTACCATCTATAATTATTGCGCTTACCTCACCCATCGACTCGTTTTCAATATAACCAAGAAATTCCGTGGGCTTAGAAATATCTGAAACATCAAACCAAATCTCTTCTGTCTTTTTTTGGCCAGATCCAAGCCAGGACTTCCTGGCATCATCTCTTTGTTTCTGCATTGCCATATCAAAAGATTTTTTATCAAGTTTAAGCTTCTTATCTCGAAGTAATTCCTCAGTTAAATCTAGTGGAAATCCATAGGTATCATATAGTTTGAAGGCAAAAGATCCATCAAAAGTATCCCCTGGTTTTAACGAGTTAGACTCTTCATCAAGTATTTTAATTCCCTTTGATAACGTTGAAAGAAAACGCTCCTCTTCATTAAAAAGCGTTAATTTTATTAGTTCCTTTGCTCTAATTAGTTCTGGATAAGACTTATGCATTAAATCTATGACTAAGTCTGATAACTTAAACAAAACAGGATCTTTAATTCCAAGGAGATGATTATGTCTCATTGCCCTTCGCATAATTCTTCTCAAAACATAGCCTCTTCCATCATTGGAGGGGAGAACACCATCTGCAATAAGAAACGAAACTGACCTTAAGTGATCAGCGATAACTCTAAAGTTAGCAATATTCTTATCATTAGCCTTAATGCTTATTTGATTCTCAATTCCATCTATAAGAGATAAAAAGAGATCTGTATCAAAACTATTAACCTTACCCTGTAAAACTGTTGATATCCTCTCCAAACCCATTCCTGTATCAATTGAAGGTTTAGGTAAATCAACTTTCTCAGAATTAGATTTTTTCAAAAACTGCATAAAAACAAGATTCCAAATTTCAACAAATCTATCGCCATCCTCATCTTTTGATCCAGGAGGACCACCTTGAACACTTTCTCCATGATCAAAAAATATTTCAGAACATGGCCCACATGGCCCTTCTTCACCCATCGACCAAAAATTATCATCTGTAGAAATCTTTATAATTCTGCTATCAGAGAAACCAGATACTTTTTTCCATATTTCCCCTGCTTCATCATCTTCTTTATAAATAGTTATCAATAATTTATCTTTGGGGATTTCATATTCATTAATGAGGAGATCCCAAGCTAAGCTTATTGCCTCCTCTTTGAAATAGTCGCCAAATGAAAAATTACCCAGCATCTCAAAAAAAGTTAAATGCCTTGCCGTATGACCGACATTATCTAAATCATTATGTTTACCTCCTGCTCTCACACACCTTTGCGAACTAACAGCCCTCTTATTTTCAGGAGTTTCATTACCTATAAAATAGTTTTTAAAAGGTACCATACCTGCATTAACGAACATGAGAGTTGGATCATTGTGAGGAATTAAAGGGCTTGAAGGAATAACTCTATGATTATTTTTTTCAAAAAAATCTAAAAAACTTGATCTTATTTTATTTAATTGCGTCATATTGTGCCAAGATGATAATAAAGTTATTTCTTAGCACAATAATTAGACGATTTGTTCTTTCTTGCAATAATTTACTGCGATAAAGCAATATCTCCATCAGAAGAATCTGATTGTTCTTTCTTAGGTTTTGAGATTGACTTACTTTGTTTGATTAAAGCTTGATCTATTTTTAAGCCAGCGCTTTCTCTAACAGCAATTTCTATTGCAGCTGATATATCTGGGTTTTCTTCTAAAAATGTTTTCACATTCTCTCTTCCTTGCCCCATACGTTCGCCTTCATATGAATACCAAGTACCAGATTTTTCAATAATACCTGCCTCAACACCAATATCAATTATCTCTCCTTTTATAGAAATTCCTTTTCCATAAAGTATATCAAATTCAACAGTTTTAAATGGTGGGGCTACTTTGTTTTTAACAACCTTAACTCTTGTTTGATTGCCAACAATCTCTTCTCGGTCCTTAAGAGCTCCAATACGGCGAATATCAAGTCGTACAGTTGAATAGAATTTTAATGCATTTCCGCCCGTTGTGGTCTCAGGACTACCAAACATCACACCTATCTTCATTCTAATTTGGTTAATGAAAATTATCATACAATTTGTTTTTGAAATTGAACCTGTTAACTTTCTTAAGGCTTGGCTCATTAATCTAGCTTGTAATCCAGGCAAACTGTCGCCCATCTCTCCATCCAGTTCTGCTTTTGGAGTTAATGCAGCAACTGAATCAATAACAATAACATCAACTGCAGCAGATCTAATTAGCGTATCAGCGATCTCAAGGGCTTGCTCACCATGATCTGGTTGGGAAATCAATAAATCTTCAATTTTTACACCAAGATTACGAGCATATATTGGATCAAGAGCATGTTCAGCATCTATAAAACCACAAACACCACCAGCTTTTTGAGCTTCCGCAATTGCGTGTAGTGCAAGGGTTGTTTTACCTGAACTTTCTGGGCCATAAATTTCAATAACCCTTCCTTTTGGAAAACCACCTATTCCTAACGCAATATCAAGGCCTAATGATCCAGATGACACACCTTCTATTTCGGCAATTGCTTTATCGCCACCCAATTTCATTATTGATCCTTTACCGAATTGCTTTTCTATTTGCCCAAGGGCTGCTTCTAATGATTTTGATTTGTCCATATTTCCAACATCCTGTTTTGATACAGCTTTAAGTGATTCTTTCATTTTTGTTACTCCAATTTTTAGAAGGTTTATATAAGAACTTTGTACTACTTTTGTTCTTATTTTGCAATAACAATTAAACTACTGATTTTTATGTATAAATTTGATTATGTTCTTATTTTGATCTAAAAAATATAGCTTTCCAATCAAAATATCGAATCGTCTTAGTAATTGTTAGTCTTCTCTATATACCTTTTCTTTTCTCTCGTGACGTTCTTGAGAATCAATGGAGAGAGTTGCAATTGGTCTGGCAATCAATCTTTTTAAGCCGATGCTTTCACCAGTTTCTTCACAATAGCCATAAGAGCCATCATCAATACGTGAGAGAGCTTCATCAATTTTTGATATAAGTTTCCTTTGACGATCACGCGCACGAAGTTCTAATGAGCGATCAGTTTCAGAAGATGCTCTATCAGCCAAATCAGAGAAGTTAACAACTTCTTTTTGAAGGTTGTTAAGAGTTTCTTTTGTTTCTTGAATAATATCACTACGCCAATCAAGAAGCTTTCTTCTAAAGAATTCCTTTTGTTTGGCATTCATAAAAGGTTCTTTTTCTGACGGCGAATAATCTTTTGGTAAACGAGTGGCCATAAAATCCTCTTTATATGAGGATGGGTTTTAAAACATAAAAATTAAAACCTCAAGTAAGATTCATAATAATCTTTATTGATATTAAATATTTAGATGATTAGATTACTTTTTTAATTAATCTAAAAATATATTTGAGGTGAAAAAATGCGGTTTGAAGGTACAGAAAATTATATTGCTACGGAAGATCTTCGTATAGCGGTAAATGCAGCGATTACTCTTGAGAGACCCTTATTGATAAAGGGAGAACCAGGAACAGGTAAGACTGTTTTAGCTGAAGAAATTTCCAAAGCTCTTAATATGCCTTTAATGACCTGGCACATTAAATCAACAACAAAAGCTCAACAAGGTTTGTATGAATATGATGCAATCACTAGGCTAAGAGATTCTCAACTTGGCGATGAAAAAGTAAAAGATGTTAAAAATTATATCAAGCAAGGAAAATTATGGGAATCATTTGAAAGCAATGAGAGACCTATTCTTTTGATAGATGAAATTGATAAAGCTGATATAGAATTTCCAAATGATTTGCTTCAAGAGTTAGATAGGATGGAGTTTTTTGTATATGAAACAAATGAAACAATTAAGGCAGCCAAAAGACCGGTCGTAATTATAACTTCAAATAATGAAAAAGAACTTCCTGATGCGTTCTTAAGAAGATGCTTTTTTCATTATATTTCATTTCCAGATACGTCAACAATGGAAAAAATTGTGGATGTTCATTATCCGAAAATCAAATCT
>JABHUT010000087.1 GCA_018658685.1 Alphaproteobacteria bacterium | reverse complement strand
GCAAATGAAAATCTTACAGATGATATTAAGAAAAACTTACATCTAGATGAAAGTGGTTTTTTATCTGATTTATCAATTGATGATATTATTAAAGAAACTATTAAAGAGACTCTTAATGAGTGGTTTGCTAAAAATTTAAAACCCATTGTGGAAGAATCTGTTAAAGAAGAAGTAGCAAAATTATTTAAAAAACGTAATTAATATGATTAATACAAAATATGATCCCTCTGAATCAGAGAGGCGCATTTATAATACTTGGGAATCTGAGGGTTTTTTCAAACCAACTGGAGTTGGTGATGAGAGGTTTTCCATTGTTATGCCTCCTCCAAATGTTACGGGTAGTTTACATATGGGGCATGCCTTAAATACAACATTACAAGATATCTTGGTTCGTTACCAAAGAATGAAAGGTAAGGATGTTTTATGGCAACCCGGAACAGACCATGCAGGAATTGCAACACAAATGGTCGTTGAAAGAAATTTAGCCGCAGAAAGCGGTTTGGATAGAAAGAGTCTTGGGCGTGAAACTTTTATTGAAGAAATATGGAAGTGGAAGGAAAAGTCAGGAGGAGCTATAACTGAGCAACTTAGAAGGCTAGGAGCCTCTTGTGACTGGAGTAGGGAGAGGTTTACCATGGACGATGGCCTTTCTGAGGCAGTCGTAAAAGTTTTTGTTGACCTTTATAATGATGGTTTGATTTATAAGGACAAAAGACTAGTAAATTGGGATCCTGGCTTAAAGACGGCAATCTCTGATCTTGAGGTTATTCAAAAAGAGATAGAAGGCAATCTTTGGTATATTAAGTATCCTTTTGAAGAAGACTCCAAGAATTCAATAATTATTGCAACTACTAGGCCGGAAACAATGTTCGGTGATACAGCAATAGCAGTTCACCCAGATGACGAAAGGTATAAAAAATTAATCGGAAAAAAGATTATTATACCAGTGGTAAATAGAGTTATTCCGATCATTGAAGATGAGTATGCAGACCCTGAGCAAGGAAGTGGTGCTGTTAAAATAACACCTGCGCATGACTTTAATGATTTCGAAGTTGGTAAAAGAAACAATTTAGAAATGATTTCTATTTTAGATATCAATGGTGATTTAAATGATAATACCCCAAAAGAATGGCAAGGATTGGATCGGTTTGAAGCCAGAGAATTATTATTGGAAAAATTAGAAGACGACGGATACTTAGTAAGGGCTGAACCTTATTTAAACTCTGTTCCTCATGGAGATAGATCCAATGTCATTATTGAGCCTTATTTAACAGACCAATGGTATGTCGATGCCAAAACCCTGGCAAAGCCTGCTATCGAAAATGTTAAAAATGGTGAAACTAAATTTATTCCAGAAAACTGGAGCAAGACTTATTTCGAGTGGATGAATAATATCCAACCCTGGTGTATTTCAAGACAGCTTTGGTGGGGTCATCGTATACCTGCTTGGTATACAGACGAGGGTGAGGTTATTGTTGCAAAATCTGAAGATGAAGCCAAGATTATTGCAAAAGAAAAATATGGCAATGATAAGATATCTAGAGATGAAGATGTTCTTGATACTTGGTTTTCATCAGCCTTATGGCCTTTTTCAACTCTTGATTGGCCTAATGATGTGAATGATCTTGATAGATTTTATCCTACTAGTCTTTTGATAACAGGTTTCGACATCATCTTTTTTTGGGTAGCAAGGATGATGATGATGGGATTGTATTTTCAAAAGAAAATACCTTTTTCAGAGGTTTATATTCATGCTTTAGTTAGGGATGAAAGTGGTCAAAAAATGTCTAAATCTAAAGGAAATGTTGTAGACCCCATAGAACTTATTGATCAGTATGGAGCTGATTCACTTAGATTTACATTAGCATCAATGGCTTCTCAGGGTAGGGATATAAAAATGTCTCAATCAAGAGTCGAGGGTTATAGAAATTTTGGCACTAAACTTTGGAACGCCTCTCGTTTCTGCGAGATTAATGATTGTTCAAAATATCAAAAAGTTGATTTGGAAAATTTAAAATGCATTTTAACAAATTGGATTTTAGGTGAAATTATAAAAACAGATAAAAAAATTAATCTTTATCTTGATGAGTATAAGTTTAATGAAGCTTCAAATGAAATATATCATTTTATCTGGCATATTTTCTGTGACTGGTATCTTGAGCTTATAAAGCCTTATTTTGAATCATCTGATAGTCAGAATCTAAAGGAAATTAAAGATGTAACGGCTTTTGCATTAAAGTTTATTCTTATTAAGCTTCATCCATTTATGCCATTTATAACTGAAGAGTTGTGGGAAAATTTAGGTTATAAAGAAAAACCGCTTATTCTAAGTGAATGGGACTTAAATCTTCCAGAAAAAGAGGATGTAAATCTTTCTTTAAATACCAGCCTTCTTATAGAGATAATTTCCTCGGTAAGGTCTATTCGATCTGAGTTAAATATACCTTCTAAGGCTTATCTATCTCTCGAGGTTAAAGAAAAAAATTATGAAAAGTTAAGTAAAATTGAAAATATTAATGTGCTTTTAAATAAGCTAGTAAGAATTGATACTATAGCTAACGTATCAAATTTTTCTGATAGGGCTGCATCCTTTTCTGTTTTAGAGATTGATTTTTCTCTAGTAATTGACGATTCCATTGATTTATCAATGGAGTTGCTAAGGATTGAAAAGGAAGAGGGTAAAATTTCTCAGGATATAAATTTATTAAAAAAGAAACTTGATAACAAGAATTTTGTTGAAAAAGCCCCTAAAAATGTAGTCCAGGAAAATATTGATAGACTTGATGATCTAAATTCTAACCTCATTAAAGTAAGAGAGTCAAAATTATTTATAGGTAAGTTTGTTTCAAATGGTGAATAATTCAAAAATAAAAAAAAGGTCTTG
>JABHUT010000086.1 GCA_018658685.1 Alphaproteobacteria bacterium | reverse complement strand
TCTAGAGGTGAGGCTTATGCAAGCACCAGTGATTGGCCTTCAGCAATAAAAGTATTAGAAAAAGGTGAACAACGTTACCCAAACTCAAAGCTTGCCCCACAATTTAAATTAGATCTGGCCTATGCGTATTATAAATTTTCTTCAGATGCTGAGGCTATTGCAATGCTCGATAAATTTATAAGACTTTACCCTAATCACCCAACAGTTGACTATGCGTTCTATTTAAAAGGAGTCGTTTTGTTTGTAGATAGAGGCTTATTTGATAAATTCACTTTACAGGATATCAGTGACCGTGATGTTGCTCCACTTAAACTGAGCTTTCAAGCCTTTAATATTGTTGTAGAGCGATACCCGGAAAGTAAATACTATGACGACTCTTTAATCAGAATGACCTACCTTATGAATAAAATGGCAGAAAATGAAATTCATGTTGCTAGATACTATATGAAAAGAAAAGCTTATATAGCTTCACTAAATAGGGCGCAATTTGTTCTGCAAGAATACCCTCAAACCATTCACCAGGAAGAAGCCTTAATTATTATGATTAGCGCTTATGAGTTTCTAGGAATTCAGGATCTTCAAAAAGATACCGAGAAAATACTTAAGTTAAACTACCCTAATAGCGAATTTCATTCGAAAGACCTTCAAGCTAAAAAGAAGGATTGGTGGAATATTTGGGATAGCCTTTATGATTAATTAGAAGCATTTTTTTTATTCAATTTTTCTCTGTATTCATTTTTAATTTTCCTTCTTGTCACAAGACCGGTTTTCCTTGGTTTTAAATCTTTTTTATCAAAAGGATTTTCAGAATTTTTTAATAAAACTTTGATTGGTGTTCCAACTAATTGAAATGATTTTCTAAAAAAAGACTCCAAAAAAACAAGGTAATCTTTTTTTATTTCATTTAAATGATTACCATGAATAATAATTTGAGGAGGATTCAAGCCGCCTTGATGAGCATATTTTAATTTTGGCCTTATGCCCTTTATAATCTTTGGTGGGTGAGCTATTAAAGCATTTTCAAGAACAGAGTTAATTTGTGGCGTAGAAAGTTTTTTTTGAGATGATTGATATGCTTTTTTTATAGCTCTCATCATTTCTGAAAAACCTCTTTTATTAATAGCTGAAATAAATACCACCTCAGCGAAATTGACAAATGAGAGTTTTCTATCTATCTGATTTTTTATCTTATCTTTTTCATAGTCATCCAATAAATCCCATTTATTAACAGCAACAACCAGAGATCTTCCTGTTTCGATTACAAATGCAAGAATATGCAAATCTTGAGCTGAAAGCCCATCCTTTCCATCAATGAGTAAAACTGAGATGTTTGACTGCTCTATTGCATTTAGTGTTTTAATAATTGAAAATTTCTCTATCGTTTCAAACACCTTCCCTTTCTTTCTGATACCTGCCGTATCCGTTAACGTATAAGTTTCTTTCCCCCAAGAAAATTCTGTTGAAATTGCATCTCTTGTTGTTCCAGGTTGATCGAAAGCAATAAATCTATCTTCTCCAAGTAAGCCATTGATAAGAGTTGATTTTCCAACATTAGGTTTACCGACTATCGATATTTTTGGATGTTTTTTATCCTCAATTTCTTCATCACCGATTTCATCAAACGTTAATAAAAAATCTTTAAGGGCTGAAATACCTTCTCCATGAGCTGAAGATAGTCTAACTAAATTTGAAAATCCGAGCGAATAAAAATCTACGAATGCTTTTTCATCCAAAATACCTTCTGCTTTGTTTACCGCAATAATTTTTGGCTTTTCATTCTTCCTAATAATGTCAGCAATATGTTCATCGGTTGTATGCAATCCTTTTCTGGAATCAACCATAAAGATAATAATGTCGCTTTCATCAATCGCTTGTTTTGTTTGAAGAGCCATTTCTTGAACAATGCCCTCTTTATTTTTTGGCTCAAACCCACCTGTATCAACTAGTAGGAATTGACTATCTTGAATTTCTAACTTTCCATAATGCCTATCTCTTGTCAGACCTGGCATAT
>JABHUT010000085.1 GCA_018658685.1 Alphaproteobacteria bacterium | reverse complement strand
CGATAATGTTATTATTAATGTCGTTACAGAAAACTTTATGTCAGATGTAATTGAAAAATCAAAAGATATACCTGTTATAGTTGACTTCTGGGCGCCTTGGTGCGAACCCTGTAAACAGTTAACACCAATAATTGAAAAATTGATAAAAGAACAGAATGGTAGAGTTATCCTTGCAAAAATGAATATCGACGAATCTCCCGAAGTTGCTCAACAATTAAAAATTCAATCAATACCTGCAGTGATGGCTTTCCATGATGGGCAACCTTTAGATGGATTTATTGGAGTCCAACCAGAAAAAAATATTCTTGAGTTTATTAAAAATGTGGCATCAAAAAATAATTCATCTTCTATTGACCAAGACCTAATAAACGCCAGGTTAGAACTAGAGAATGGAAATTTTGAATTAGCCTTAGCTGTACTTCAAGAAATCTTAAAAATTGAACCTAATAATATTTCAGCAGCAGCATTGTATAGTCGATGCTTATTAAGAATTGGAAGGAATGACGAGGCGGAAAATTTTATAAATAGTATTTCCGGTGCAGTAGAAAAAAATCAAGACTATGTGTCTGTATCTTCAGAGATTGAGTTACTAAAGAAGGCGGAAAAAAATCCCAAAGATGAAAATCATGAAAATAATTTAAGAAGTAAGATAGACGAAAACCCCAAAGACCATCAGTCTAGATTAGACTTGTCTATACTCCTAGCATCAAACGGAAACAATAAATCAGCAATTGATGAGTTACTTAAAATTGTGGAAATCGATCCGAAGTGGAATGATGGCGCAGGACGTATACAGCTAGTGGAAATTTTTACAGCGCTGGGTAGCCAAGATGAACTTGTAATTGAGGGAAGAAAAAGACTCTCGTCTTTACTTTTTAGCTAATAATGAAATCTCTAAAAGAATATAATAATATTTCTGAACTTCCTCCAAAGCTCTCTGTTTTTCCATTGCCGGGTGCACTTTTATTGCCTAGAACACAGCTCCCTTTAAATATATTTGAACCTCGATATTTAGAAATGATTGATGATGCGCTATCAGATAATAGGCTGATCGCGATGATACAAACTCAAGCTGACAATAAAGGACAGCTTTTCAAGATTGGGTGTGTTGGTAAAATTGTTTCATATAATGAGCTAACAAATAATAGAATGCTAATTACATTATCAGGTGTGTGTAGGTTTTCTGTTGGTCAAGAGTTAGAGGTTGTTACTCCCTACAGACAGTTTCAAGTTGATTACAGCGAGTTTTCAAATGATTTGCTAAAAGGCTTTGATGAAGAAAAGGTTGATAGAGAAAAACTTCAGGCATGCCTTAAAAAATACCTTGATCATAACAATCTTGAAGTTGATTGGGAATCAATTAAAAACTCGCCAACAGAACTTTTAGTAAACTCTTTATGCTTATTAAGCCCTTATAGACCTGAAGAAAAACAAGCCTTGTTAGAAGCTAAAACTCTTTCCGAAAGAAATGAAATCTTGATAGCGATGACAGAAATGTCAATGTCGTCAGAGGGCGGGACAGAACAAATACAGTGAGATAAATATGACAAAAGAAATTGATCCGAAATTATTAGAAATACTAGTTTGCCCAATTACGAAAGAAACCCTTATTTGGGATAAAGATAATCAGGAATTAATCAGCAAAAAAGCTGGGTTGGCATATAAAGTCAGGGATGGGATACCAATTATGCTAGTGGATGAGGCTAGAAAAATTGATTAAATAATTTTTGAGCCAGCCGCTTCATTCATCAGAAGACTCGGCCTTTCAAGCACACCACCAGATGCTTCATTGGCAATTAATTTTTTTAAAATATTTTTGTTATTAACTAATTTCATAATATTTCTTCTAAAGCCCTTCGCAACAGATGAGTCAGATCTAAATACAGTATTTATAAAACTAATACCTTCAACAAAAGCATTGCTCTCAATTTTTCTTTTTCTATTAAAAGTTAAGAGTGATGGGCAGGAAATGATATCCAAACCAAGCTTTCTAGATTCGACTATAGCGTCTGCCAAATAAGCAAGATCTCTTAGCGCCTGATTCCATGCTTGGCCGGCAAGAGGGTGCATTGATCTGGCAGCATCACCAATAAGAATATTTCTATCAATTAATTGAGATTTGCAAATAGCTTTTTTAAGAGGAAAAGAAACTGGATCGACAGAAACTTTAATTTTTCCTAAATATAAACCACACATTTGGTTTAAGCTTTCTTCGAGACCTCCTTTAGCATCCAATATTTCAGAGGCATTAGAGGTCTTTTCAGTCCAAACTAATGAAGTAAGATTTTTAGATTTTATTTTTTTTAAAGGCAATAGGGCTAAAGGGCCATTTTTAAGAAAAAATTGGTAAGCATACCCCTTGTTACCCTTGCTATGCTCTAAAGTGGTTGTTATTGCAGTTTGGCCGTAATCAGATAAATCATATTCAGCACTGGTAATTTTTTGTAGGTCTTTATCTAATTTTTCAGTAAAAATATTCAACCTAGATTTAATAATATTTTTATTTTTGAAAACAATTTTAGAATAATTGCCATCATCAATAATAGAAATTGGTACTTCGGCAATAGAATTTTTGCTATCAAGACTTAAATTATCTTCTAAAGATTTATTAATAACAGAATATTCACAAATATAAGCAATTTGTTCATGTAGTTCCTTTGAATCAAATATTACGCTGCCTTTTATTTTATCGTTTGAAACTCCACCCTCAAAAACAATCATTTTTTCAACTGGTTGAGATATAGGATTAACGCCAAGAATTTTAAGCATATTCTTTGACGCCGATGATAGTGCAAGAGACCTAATATCATCAGGTTTGTTTTCTTTTTTTTCTTTTTTTCTGATATTAATAAAATTAACACCACAATGTAATGCGACCAAACACATTACCTTCGCAGTTAACCCATTACCAAAAATTGCAACATCAAAATTTTTTTCATTCATGACAAGTCTAATAGTATAGTTCAATAAAGATTTAAATTAAATTAACGTTTAAACAAAAAAGTTCTTGCAGATTGCTGCATTAACACGTGATTATCAACTTGATTCGTTAATTTTTTTTTATAGGGCATTTATGGAAGAACAATAGATGAGCATTCTGAATAAAAT
>JABHUT010000084.1 GCA_018658685.1 Alphaproteobacteria bacterium | reverse complement strand
TGTAGGTGGGGTCGGTGTCTCTGGTGATAGCGGAGGAAATGATGAGAATTGTGCTAAAATTGCTTCTGAAGTTGCAAAAAAACTAATGGTTAGATAGAAATCATGTATATAATAAAATTATATAAATTTACCTTTAAAATATTAGTTTTAACATTAGTTTTTAGTCATAATGTGTTCTCTGAAACTCTTATTGTGAATATTGAAAGCAAACACAACAATGGGTTAGCGCTTATAGGGATTTATGATAAAGAAGAAAATTTTGGTAAAGCAAAGGTTAATCAAGAGCTTAAAGAAGAAAAAGTTCTTACCGGAGCAGTAACAAAAATCACGAATAATAGAGCTCAAATTAAATTTAACATCCCTTTTGGATCCTATGCTATTTCAGGGTTTCAGGATTTTGATGGTAATGGAATAATGTCAGGGAATTTCCTAGGTATACCAAAAGAACCTTTTGGTTTTTCAAATAATGCAAGAGGGAAATTTGGCCCTCCAAAGTGGAAGGATGCTGTATTTATTTTTAATATGCCAAATCAAGAAGTTATATTAAAACTTAAAAAACTATAAATAAATCAATTATTTATTAAAAATTATTAATGTATTATGGAGAATATGTTGGAAACTATCACATGCTTTTTTAATTTTAGAAGTCCTTACGCCTATCTTGGGGTAAGAAAAGCTTTAGAAAAAAATTTAAAATTTAAATTTATACCAGTTTGCTACCTTCCTAAGGAGCTTTTAAAGTTCCTCGAAGATGCTGCAGAAAATGAATACAAAAGATCTTATTTTTTTGAAGATTGTGAGCGCTTGTTTGAAGAAATAGGAATAAAAAATGTTAGTAAAATTATATCAAAAGAGGCTAATTGGCCAAAAGTTCATGCATCTTGGCTGTGTGCGGAAGAAAATGGTTTTGGCGATAGCTTTATGCTTGAAGCATTTAACGCAAGATGGAAGAATAATCTAGATATAGGAAAAGAAGATATCATTGAAGAAATTTGTAATAAAATTGGTTTTAGTAAAGACTTAGCCTTAAGCGCTATGAATGATGATGGATATGATAAGCAATTAAAGTCATTTACTAAAATTATGAGAGAAAATAAAGTTTTCGGTGTACCGACATTTTTATATAAAAATGAGAGGTTTTGGGGACAAGATAGGATAGAAATACTTTATAACAGAATATCAGAAGATAAATGACACTAACTTATTCATCAATGTTAGCTCTAGGGAAAAATATTCCTCCATCTATTTTAATGGACACAAATAATAATAAATATCAGCTAGATGAAGGTAGCTATAAGGCTTATATTTTTGCTTTCATCTGCAATCACTGTCCATACGTTATTCATATAAAAGAAAAAATGTCAGAATTATTAAATAATGCCTATAGAAATGACTTTAGTGTGTTTGCAATTAATTCAAATGATATGGAAAGTTATCCATTAGATAATAAAGAAATGATGAAAAATGATATTAAAAAATTTAATTATGAGTTTCCTTATTTAATTGATGAAGATCAAAGTGTTGCCAAATCTTTTCAAGCAATGTGTACCCCTGAATTCTATATTTTTGATAACAATAAGGATCTTATTTATAGAGGTAGGTTTGATAAAAGTAGTCCTGGTAATAATGAATTAACAGACGGTAGTGATTTACAAATGGCTATTCAATCAATTAAACGGGGGGAAAGAATAATCAAGCAACAATACCCAAGTATGGGATGTAATATAAAATGGAAAAAAGGTAATGAACCAGATTATGTTAGGTAAAATATAGCATAATTATTATTTTACTCTTTCAAGCCTATAGGGATCTCCAGGAACAAATTTTTCATGAGCCCTTCTCCATCTAGCAAACTCACCTAATATATGATTGGGGTCACCATGAAGTTCCGTGAAAACTCCATTTAAAGATCTAGTATCGATATATGCAGCATCAACACCGTCTGCCCATAATCTACAAGCGAGATCAAACCCCATATCTAAATACCTGTTGAGTTCTTCTTCAAAATCAGTAACTAGGATCCCAATATGATGAAAACCCTCCTCACCTCTTTTGAACATATCTCTGTATATAGATGGAGTTTCATCGTGCTGCTCAATAAATTGAATCATAGTATCACCAAGATAACCAAAAGCATAAGAAACATCTGATTCCTGTTTCGTACCCCTATATTCAAATCTATCAGTCTTATGATGGTGAGTAAAAACAAACGGCCCTGCTCCGAATATTTTGCTCCATTTTTTTACAGATTCCTCAATATCATTAACGAAATAAGCTTGTTGGAAAATAGAATTTTTTTGAATAATCAATTTAATTTACGCCTTTATTAATTTACCAGGTAATTCACCTGTTGAAACACCATCCTTATATGTGATGCTTCCTGAAACAATAGTGTATTTATAACCATCTACTCTCTGAACAAGTCTTTTGCCACCAGCAGGAAGGTCATAAAGAATCTCAGGAGAATAAAGAGTTAAGTTATCAAAATCTATTACATTGATATCAGCCTTCATTCCCTCAGCTATAACACCTCTATCTTTAAGTCCTATAGCTAGAGCGTTATCCTGAGTATAGGATTTAATAATCCAAGGCAGATCAAGTTTTTTTCCTCGCGTTCTATCCCTACCCCAAAAAGTTAACATGTGAGTTGTAAAGCTTGCATCACAAATAGTTGAACAATGGGCGCCGCCATCACCTAAGCCGAGGAGGGAGTGCTCGCTACTAATCATTTCAAGACTTGCATCTAAAGAATAATCTAAATAATTACCTATTGGGTAATAAAGAAGGGCATTTCCTTCATCCTCTAGCAAAATATCATAAATATAATCATTAAGATCTTTATTAGATTTTGAGGCCTTAGATCCTAAGCTTTCCTCTTTAAGAGGCTCATAATCAGGAATTTTGTCTAATAAATAAATATTATCCATATTTCTTAAAATAGATTTAACTAATCCATTATCTGAAGAACCTCTTTCACTTAAGATCCTTTCTTTAAACTCCCTAGTTTTCATAATCTTAACCCTTTCTGTAAAAGGAAGGT
>JABHUT010000083.1 GCA_018658685.1 Alphaproteobacteria bacterium | reverse complement strand
TTATTGTTGCTATTATTACCCCAACATCACCAAAAATTGATATAAAAAGACTGGTTGTTAAGGCTGATGCAAGAATATTAACCAAGTTATTTCCCAATAAGAGAGTACTTATTAAAGTATCTTGTTGGGCAATTAATGTTTCTACTACTTCTGCTTTCTTGTTTCCTTCGTCTGATAAGTGCCTTATTCTTGCTTTTGATACTGCCGTTAAAGCCGTTTCTGATCCAGAGAAAAAGGCAGATATTAATAATAATCCTAAAATCGACCCGATAAAAATAGCAAGTGTTGTTAGCATTTATTTGAATCCTACTGATATTAGAAAATCATTGATAACATTATCCTCTATACCATTTTTTATAAAAGCTTCACCAATACCATTAAGTAAAATTAAAGTATTTTTATCATCTTTTCTCTTCTTATCTTTTGACAAAATATCAGTTATTTCGATTGCCTTAAGTTCAACTTTTAGATCCGAGTAATGAGATGGAATTCCAGCATCTTCTATTAATGCTATTATTTGATTTGTATCATCAGCCGAACAAAGATTGATTTTATTTGAGAATTGAGCTGATAAACACATACCAAGTCCAACTGCTTCACCGTGCAGTATTTTTGATCCATTATTATTCATTTTATTTTCGATCGCATGGCCAAAAGTGTGGCCAAGGTTTAGTAAGGCTCTCGAGCCGTTTTCATACTCGTCTTTTTCAACAATTTGAGCCTTCATTTTGCAAGATGTAGCAACAGCCTCAACAAGTAAGTCTGTATTTAAATCAAGGAGCTCTTTCTGACTAACTTTTAACCATTCAAAAAAAGCTTTATTCCCTAAAACTGCATATTTTATAACCTCTGCATAACCTGATATTATTTCTTTATGTGGAAGCGTCGATAACAAACTAACATCGGCAATAACTGCTTTAGGCTGATAAAATGTACCAACTAAGTTTTTCCCCTCACCCATATTGATTGCGGTTTTACCTCCAACTGATGAGTCAACCTGGGATAATAGTGTAGTGGGTATTTGTATGAAATCAATTCCTCGAAATATAATTGAAGCCGTAAAGCCAACAAGGTCGCCAATTACTCCTCCACCAAGAGCAATAAGAGTATCCTGCCGTTCAATTTTTAAATTTAGTAATTCTTTTATTAAGTTTTCAAGTTGAGAGAAGCTCTTACTCTTTTCTCCTGATGGAATAATAACTACCTGTGTTTCTATACCGCCATCATCAAGAATTTTTCTTATAGTCGGCAGAACAAAAACTGCTACATTTTCATCAGTAATAATAAATACTTTTGGTCTGGTAATAATTTTTGATACAACATTAAAAAGTATATCACCAATATTATCATTGATTAAAATCTTATAAGATCGATCTTTTAGGTCTATATTTATATCTTTATATTTTTTCATTTTTTTCAATTATAAGATAATCTTCTAAAGATTTAAGAATTTTTTTAATAATTAGAGATTTATTTAAACCATCAACAGTTATTTCTATATCTGCTTTAGAGTATTCATTCTCTCTCTCTTTTAAAAGTGACAATAGCATTTCTTTTTGATTATCTACATTAAGAAGTGGTCTTTTTTTGGAGTTTTTTAATCTCTCTAATAGCGTTTCTTCATTTGCTCTTAGCCAAATCGAGATACATTTTTTTTTTATATTTTTTTGAGTTTTTTGATTAATAAAGGCTCCTCCTCCCGAAGCTATAACTGATTGTGCTTTATTAATTAATGATTCAAAAATCTCACCTTCTTTCTCTCGAAAATAATTTTCCCCATATTTTTTAAATATATCGCTAATAGAAAGATCTAACAGCAACTCAACCTCACTATCAGAGTCATAAAACGGTAGAATAGTTTCGGAGGATAAGAGTTTTCCGATTGAGGTTTTGCCAACACCCATCATACCCACTAAAACAATTGAGCGATTATCTTGATATTTAAAAATATTTTTTTCCATCATCAAATTTATAACGTTATTAATGAAATAATATAACCTTATATTTTGTATAATTATTTAATTAGCATTATTTTATAGCCAAACAGTTATAATATTATTTTAGGAGAGTAACTTTGAAAATAGATTATAAAATTATTATTTCATTAATTGTGG
>JABHUT010000018.1 GCA_018658685.1 Alphaproteobacteria bacterium | reverse complement strand
ATGATATATTTCCAGTTAATTCCTAAACTACCGCCAGGCAATAAAATGTTAACTTCTCTTTTAGTTAAATTTAATCTTGAAGCTGCTACTGCAGTTGCGCAAGCAGCCGAGCCGCATGCCTGAGTTATTCCCGCGCCTCTCTCCCAAACATTTAAATTTATATTTTCTTCATCAATTATTTGCGCGAATGAGACATTTACTTTGTTTGGGAATATTTTATTTTCTTCAATTTTTTTTCCGACTCCCTTTAGATCTGGCAATATATCATTATTAAAGAAAAATATTGCATGAGGGTTTCCTATATTTACCGCGGTAAACTTAGGAAGTACACATGGAGGCGCAGGTAGTTCTATCATTAAGGTTGATGTGTCTTTTGTGCCGTCTTTTAATGGTATCTCGGTCCATATAAAATTAGGCTTACCCATGTTAACGGAAATATTTGTATTATTTTCCCAACAAATTACTTCTTTGTTTACAGTCTCAAAATGAATTTCTTTCTTCTTTTTTTCCTCAATAATTATTTTAGCTATACATCTAACTGCATTTCCACACATTTCTGCTTTAGAGCCATCAGCATTCCAAAAAAGGAGTTTTGCATCTGCTGAACCATCAGGCCTACAAATTTGAACAAATTGGTCAAAGTCTATTAGCCGATCTTTATTTGATAAAAATATTATTAGCTTTTCATCTATCTCTATATTTTGGTTTCGAGAGTCGTGAATTAGAATTTTATTGCCCGCACCATTCATGCTAATAAATTTTATTGCTTCAAAGTTAATTATTTCTTTATTTATGTTCATAAGATTTATTTATAATGCCGAATGATTATTAATTCTACTTAATTGATTGTCTTGACTTATCTTCGTAATTTAGACTATATGAGCCTATTATTAATTAAATAATAAACTTTTACAGTCCATTTGGATTGCCGTCCGTCAACGAGGCTTCGTACACGGACGCTATACTCGTTGGCTCTAATGTTTAAAAAAAGGAAATAAAAATGTCAGTAAAAATTAGATTAGCTCGCGGCGGTTCAAAGAAAAGACCTTATTATAGAATTGTTGTAGCAGACATTAGATCACCAAGAGATGGAAGATATATTGAAAGAGTTGGATCTTATAATCCACTAGTACCCCGCGATCATGAGGATAGAGTTACGCTAGAAAAAGAAAGAATAATTGAATGGCTTTCAAAGGGTGCAAAACCAACTGATAGGGTTGCACGTTTTTTGGATGAAGCTGGTATCTTAAAAAGGGAGCCAAGAAATAATCCTCAAAAAGCTAAACCTAAAAAAGAACCCGAGGAGAAACCTGAAGCTCCAGCAGCCGAAGAAGCTCCAGCAGCCGAAGAGCCAGATGACAGTAAAGATAAATAATGATACTTTTTTTCTGTGATCTCTAAAAAGGACGACTTAATTCTTGTTGGCGCTATTTCAGGTGCCAAAGGTTTAAAGGGCGAGGTGCTTATTAAGTACTTCGCACAAAACCCATCTGTTTTTAAACAATACTCATATGTATATATTGGTCCTTCGAGAGATAAATACAGTATAGACAGATACTCCTCTCAAAAAGAAAATCTCTCTGTAACATTTAATGAAATTAACAATAGAACTGAAGCAGAAAAACTTAAAGGCCAAGAAGTTTTCATAGAGAAAATACAATTAAAAGATTTAAACGAAGATGAATGGTATCATCAGGACTTAATTGGCCTCAGCGTTGAAACGCTTGAAGGAAAAAAATTTGGTATAATTAAAGCTATTTATAATTTTGGAGCAGGTGATATCCTAGAGATTAAATTAATTAATAATAAAATAGAAATGATACCCTTTAATAAGTACTTTGTTTTGGATATTATTTTAGACGATAAGATTATTATTTCAGATATGGATTTTTAAATGGCCTGGAATGTTGATATTTTAACTTTATATCCCGATATGTTTCCTGGGCATCTAGATAAAAGTTTGTCTGGAAAAGCATTGAAGCAAGATATTTGGAATTTAAAAGTTCATGACATTCGTAATTATGGCAAGGGAACTCATAAAACTGTAGATGGTAAGCCAGCGGGTGGCGGTCCTGGAATGGTCTTAAGAGCTGATGTTTTAGATGAGGCCATTAAAGGTTGTATTAAAAATAATAATAGGATTATTTATTTTTCTCCAAAAGGTAAACAATTAACACAAGAAAAAGTTAAAGAATTTTCTTTAAGTAATGGCGTTTCGATATTATGCGGTCACTTTGAAGGTATTGATCAAAGGGTGATTGAAAAATATGATATGGAAGAGATTTCAATCGGAGATTATATATTGTCGGGTGGAGAAATTGCCGCGATGGCATTTTTAGATTCTGTTATTCGTTTATTACCAAATGTTATTGGTAACAATGAATCAACGATAGTTGAGAGCTTTTCAGATGGACTTCTAGAATATCCTCAATTTACAAAGCCAAATGATTTCGATAACAAAGAAATACCGTCAATTTTGTTATCAGGAGACCATAAGGCCATTGAAGAATGGCGGACAAATGAGTCCTTAAGTTTGACAAAAAAAAGACGGCCGGATCTTATTTCGAAAAAAAAAGATAAAATATAGTAAAAATAAGGTGACTTATGGGTAATGTCTGTGCTAATTGACCTACCTCAGTAAAAAATAATTTTTTTAATACAAATAAAGTTGATTGTTATGAATATAATTGAAACGTTAGAAGCAAAGCATGTTGAAGAACTAACTAAAGATAAAGCTATCCCAGACTTTCGTCCTGGGGATACGCTAAAAGTTAATGTTCGTATAAAAGAAGGTGAACGTGAAAGACTTCAGGCCTATGAAGGTGTTTGTATTTCAAGATCTGGAAAAAGCTTAAATCAGAACTTTACTGTTAGAAAGATTTCTTATGGCGAAGGTGTTGAAAGAGTGTTTTCTCTTTATGGCCCATCGGTTGACTCAATTGAGGTTGTTCGATCAGGTAGAGTTCGTAGATCAAAATTATATTATCTAAGATCAAGAAGGGGTAAGTCTGCTAGAATTACTGAGCGTAAGACCTTTACATCTAAAAAGGCTTCTAAAGCTGCTGATATTTCAGAAGCTTCGCAAAGCGACGCTTAGCATATATACTCCTTACTATAGAGGGGATTATGTCTGAACCTAAAACAATATATGATAAAATTTGGGAATCTCATCTCGCCTATGAGGACGAAGGTGATTGTCTCTTATATATAGATCGTCATTTAATTCACGAGGTAACTAGTCCGCAGGCTTTTGAAGGATTAAGAATGTCTAATCGAACGGTAAGACGGCCTCAGAATGCTCTTGCAGTTGCTGATCATAATATTCCAACCACTGATAGAGCGCTCGGAATAGGTGATGAGGAATCAGAGATCCAAATACAAACTCTAGAAGATAATTGTAAAGAATTTGGTATTGAATACATAAAGACTAGTGATAAAAGGCAGGGAATAGTTCATATTATAGGTCCTGAACAAGGCTTTACGCTACCTGGCTTGACGATAGTTTGTGGTGATAGCCACACTTCTACACATGGAGCTTTCGGAGCATTAGCGCATGGTATTGGAACATCTGAAGTTGAACACGTTCTTGCTACACAAACTCTTATTCAAAAAAAAGCTAAGAACTTTCAGGTAAAAATTAATGGCAAATGCAACGATAATGTAACTGCAAAAGACTTAGCATTATCTGTTATAGGTGCAATCGGAACAGCAGGTGGTACTGGATATGTAATCGAGTATACTGGTGAGGCTGTAGAATCTTTGAGTATTGAAGGCCGAATGACTCTTTGTAACTTAACAATTGAAGCTGGGGCAAGGGCTGGCTTAGTTTCTCCTGATCAAAAAACATTTGAATATTTAAAAGATAGGCCAATGTCTCCTAAGGGTGATGAATGGGACTCTGCCGTTGAGTATTGGAAAACATTAGCCAGTGATAAAGGTGCTAAATATGATAAAACCATTGAGATTGATGCTGGTAATCTTACCCCGCTTGTAACATGGGGAACAAGTCCAGAGGATGTTATCTCAATTGATGGAAATATTCCAAATTTAGAAGATATTAAAGATGACTCAAAAAGAAGTGCCGTCAAAAGATCTCTTGATTATATGAATCTGATTCCTGGGTCACCTATAAAAGGTGTACCAATAGATCGAGTATTTATTGGCTCTTGCACAAATGGCCGCATTGAAGATTTAAGGGAAGCAGCTTCCATACTTCCAGGTAAGAAAGTTTCTGAAAGAGTTTCAGCTATGGTTGTGCCTGGTTCTGGCTTGGTAAAAGAGCAAGCAGAGGAAGAAGGTTTAGATAAAATTTTTATCGAAGCAGGATTTGAATGGCGTGAGCCAGGCTGTTCAATGTGCTTAGCGATGAATGCAGATAAATTATCACCTAAAGAAAGATGTGCATCAACTTCGAATAGAAATTTTGAAGGAAGACAGGGTCGCGAAGGAAGAACACATCTTGTAAGCCCAAAAATGGCAGCAGCAGCAGCCTTAGCTGGGTGCTTAACAGATGTAAGGGAAATGGTACTTTAAAAATGGAAAAATTTTCTTCAGTCAAAGGTATATCTGCCCCTCTTATTAATAAGTCAGGAAATCAGCTAAGTTTAATGATGAATGTTGATACCGATATGATTATTCCTAAGCAATTTTTAAAGACAATCAAGCGATCCGGGTTAGGTAAAAATCTTTTTGATGAGATGAGATATGACTCTGGGGGAAAAGAGATAGATTCTTTTATTTTAAACAAGGAACCTTTTAGAAAGGCAAAGATTTTAATTGCCGGTAAGAATTTCGGATGTGGCTCTAGCCGTGAGCATGCTCCTTGGTCGATACTTGATTTTGGTATTAAAGTTATTATCGCTCCATCTTTCGCTGATATCTTTTTTAATAATTCTTTTAAAAATGGAATTCTCCCAATTAAATTGGATGAGAAAATCATTAATTCATTAATTGATGTATCAATGAAGGGCGAGGAATTAGAAGTTGATTTAATTGATCAGGTGATTACCTTGCATGACAGAAAAATAGAGTTTGATGTAGATCCAATTAATAAAGATTGTCTAGTGAAGGGTCTGGACGATATTGGCTCAACATTAGAAAAAGTTTCGTTTATTGATGAATTCGAAGGTGAACTTTTCGATAAGCGTCCTTGGGATATCCCTAGTTAAAGGTATAAAAAATGACTAATAAAATTTTAATTTTACCAGGCGATGGTATTGGCCACGAAGTCATGAAGGAAGTTAATAAAGTTATTTCTTGGTTCAATGAAAGTAAGTCACTTAATGCAGAGATTGAGTTCGATAATGTTGGAGGAACATCATATGACTTAAATGGATCTGCTATTTCTGAAGAGGCTATGAAGCTAGCCAAGGACTCGGATGCGGTATTGTTTGGAGCAGTTGGCGGACCTAAGTGGGATAATGTTGAGTATGAAAATAGACCTGAGGCAGGTCTTCTTCGCTTAAGAAAAGACCTAGACCTCTTTGCAAATTTAAGGCCTGCAATCTGTTTTCCAGCTTTAGTTGATGCATCTGCATTGAAAAGAGAGATTATAGAAGGTTTAGATATAGTTATAGTAAGGGAATTAACAGGCGGCATTTATTTTGGCGAGCCCAGGGGGATTGAAGATTTAGGATCGGGAAATAGGCGCGGAATCAATACTCAAGTTTATGAAACTTGGGAGATAAGGCGTATAGCAGAGGTTGCCTTTGAGCTTGCGAAAAAAAGAAACAATAAAGTAACTTCATCTGAAAAAAGAAATGTTATGGAATCAGGATTACTTTGGAATGAAGAGGTCACAAAAATTCATAAAGAAAAATACTCAGATGTTGACCTCGACCATATGCTTGCTGACAATTGTGGCATGCAATTAGTTAGATGGCCAAAACAATTTGATGTTATTGTAACAGATAATTTATTTGGTGATATGCTGTCTGATGTTGCGGCTATGTTAACAGGGTCTCTTGGGATGCTACCATCGGCATCACTTGGAAAATCAAATAATGGTATTTTCCGAAATGCTTTATACGAGCCAGTCCATGGTTCTGCTCCAGACATAGAGGGTCAAGGAATAGCAAACCCGCTTGCATCTATCTTATCTTTTGCAATGGCCTTAAGGTATAGTTTTTCTAAAGAAGAAGATGCAGATATTCTTGAAAAAGCTATTTCTAATGTTTTAGATGCTGGATTAAGAACAAAAGATATTGCAACAAAAGGCAGCAAGGTAATTTCAACAGTTGAAATGGGCGATGCAGTAATATCTTCGCTTAATGATTTAAGCTAGGAGCTGAGAATGGGAATAAGTAAGTTAGCAGTAGTAGGGGCGACAGGTAATGTTGGCAGAGAAATGCTCAATATTCTATCCGAAAGGAACTTTCCTTGTGAAGAAGTTATTGCACTTGCCTCTGAAAGAAGTGAAGGAGATGCAGTTCCATTTGGCAATAAAGAATTAATTGTTCAGAGTCTATCAAGTTATGATTTCTCCGAAACAAGTATTGCCTTGTTTTCGGCAGGAGGAAAAATTTCAGAAGTTTATGGTCCAATAGCTGCTGAGCAAGGGTGTATTGTTATTGATAATTCATCAAAATTTAGGATGGACAACGATGTTCCTTTAATTGTCCCCGAAGTAAATATTGAAATGCTAGAACATTATAGAACGACTAATATTATTGCTAATCCAAATTGTTCAACTATCCAAATGGTTGTCGCCCTTAAGCCTTTAGAAGATTTAGCATCGATTAATCGAATAAATGTTTCTTCATACCAATCTACTTCAGGGGCAGGTAAGGTAGCAATGGAAGAATTATTTAATCAAACTAAAGGAATTTTTTCAAATCAAGAAGTTCAACCTGAGAGCTTTACTAAGCAAATCTCTTTTAATGTTATTCCTCAGATAGGCCCTTTTTTAGAAAATGGTAATACCGAAGAAGAGCAAAAGATGATTAATGAGACTAAGAAGATTATGAGACCAGATATTCTCATAAATGCAACGTGTGTTAGAGTTCCGACTTTTATTGGACATGCAGAATCTATCAATTTAGAATTTGACTCACCTATATCCGAAGAAGAGGCACGAGAAGTTTTAGAGCAAGCTAGTGGATGTATTGTTTATGATGAAAGAGAGGACGGTGGTTATTCGACCCCAGTTGAAGCTGCTGGACATGATGCGACTTATATTTCAAGAATAAGGGTAGATGAAACTGTTGAATACGGTCTTAATTTATGGGTTGTTTCTGATAATTTAAGAAAAGGTGCCGCATTAAATGCTATCCAAATTGCTGAAGCCATTAATGAAGATTATCTTTATTAGATTTTCATCTGCATAATTATTCCTTTTTCATCCATTATGATTTTTTTTGGAATTTGAATTTCATTCTTTTTACCTGCTCTTTTGGCAGACCAGAAAAGTGAGCAAGAGTCTATAAAATCATCATTTTTATAAAAACTATTTTTTTCATTAATGAATTTATCAATAAATTTTTTATCAAATCCATTTTCTACTAGAATATCGATTCTCTCTTTTAACCCCTCTTGAGTATTTTTCTTAGTCTTTATGGCTTCACCCTTCATAACTTGAAAAACTAATTCAGGATGAGATTCAAATACTGATGGCCTATTTCTTATTTCTAAAAAACTATCGATTTCTTTAATTTTTTTAAATAAAAACCAACTTTGCTTGGAGAGTCCCATTCCCTGTTCTTTGTTAATTTTATTTGCCTCTTGGTAATCTTTTGCACTTAAGGCTAATCTTGATGGTGGATTAAAAATACTAGACTTATTCTTAAGAAGCATTCCTCGTGCTTCACGATCTACAACTCTGCCTCCTTTGATTAATTTTTGTTCTAGACCAATTGGCATATCAACTAAAATGAGACTGAATTTTTTTTCAATTATTTCTTCAAAATTATTAAAAATATCGAATTTAGGATTATCATTACTATTTAGATTTCCGCTAACACAAACCCAGCCACCTTTTGAGCCGTCAACGCCTGCTACTAAATATTTTTGTTCATTTTCTTTCATAATTTTGTTTACACTATAGGCGTAACACCATAAAAATCATTATCTTTGATGATATCTTGAGAGTATAATTTAAGAATGACAAATAAAAATAAAATAAGTCCTTTAGATAGACCATTATCGCCGCATTTACAAATTTATCGTCCATCTTTTACTATGATGATGTCTATAATGCATAGAATTTCAGGTGTTATACTTTATTTCGGAAGTTTTCTTTTATTAGCTTGGTATATTTCTATTTTAATTGGCCCTGAGGCTTATCAGTTATTAAATCAACTATTCTCTTTTTCTATTATAAAGGTTGCTTTGTTTCTTTTTACTTGGATATTCTTTCATCACCTTTTTGGTGGAATTAGACATTTTATTTGGGATACAGGAAGAGGATTTGAATTAAATACTATAGAGTGGCTTGCTCGACTTACGGCAATCCTTTCTTTTATATCTGCTTTAATAGTTTGGTTCTTATAGGTTTAAAGATTATGAATAATAAACATTCAGAAGGTACACATCATTTTATTTTACAGAGAATAACTGCTGTAATTAATTTATTTTTAGGTGTGTATGTCTTTAACTTTTTTATCAAGAGTATCGGAAAATCATATGAAACCGTTATTGATATTTTAGGTAACAACTTTATGTGGTTGGTTATAACAATTTTTAGTTTATCAATGTGCTATCATATGTGGATAGGATTTAATCATATTCTAGACGATTATGTTGATGAAGTTAAGGCAAGAAAAGTATTAGGAAGCTTAAATTCCTTTGTGGTCGTTATTGTCGCATTGGCAACTTCCTTCTCAATGATTACAATTGGTTTCTTTTAAGTTAATTTAGAATGAGATTGGAAAAAAATGTCAGATTATAAATTTATTGATCATACTTATGATGTAGTTGTAGTTGGAGCTGGTGGTGCTGGATTAAGGGCAACCTTAGGCGCTGCTGAGGGAGGACTAAAGACTGCTTGTATTTCTAAAGTTTTTCCTACACGTAGCCATACTGTTGCTGCTCAAGGTGGAATATCGGCTGCTTTAGGAAACCTTGGAGAAGACGATTGGCGTTGGCATATGTATGATACTGTTAAGGGTGCTGACTGGTTAGGCGATCAAGATGCAATAGAATATTTATGCAAGAATTCTGCTAAAGCTGTTTATGAGTTAGAACATTTTGGTGTTCCATTTTCTAGAACTGAGGAAGGAAAAATTTATCAAAGACCGTTCGGCGGAATGACGACTCAGTATGGCGAAGGACCTCCGGCGCAAAGAACTTGTGCAGCTGCTGATAGAACTGGACATGCAATTCTTCATACCCTCTATGGTAAGTCTATAAGTGCATCAGCTGATTTTTTTATAGAGTATTTTGCGATTGATTTGATTATGGCCCCAACAGGTGAATGTGTTGGTGTTGTAGCTTTATGCATGGAAGACGGAACATTACATAGATTTAGGTCTTCACAAACTATATTAGCAACAGGTGGTTATGGGAGAGCTTATTTTTCTGCAACTTCTGCTCATACATGTACGGGCGACGGTTCAGCAATGGTTCTACGTGCCGGACTTCCTTTGCAAGATATGGAGTTCGTTCAGTTTCATCCCACAGGTATCTATGGTGCTGGATGTTTAATAACTGAAGGATCCCGTGGAGAAGGTGGCTACCTTGTTAATTCTGAAGGTGAACGTTTTATGGAGAGATATGCACCTAAGGCTAAAGATTTAGCTTCTAGAGATGTTGTTTCTCGCGCAATGACTGTTGAGATATTAGAAGGAAGGGGTGTTGGTGAAGAAAAAGATCATATTTTCCTTCACTTAGATCACATTGATCCAGAAATTCTTGCTGAAAGACTTCCGGGTATATCAGAGTCTGCTAAAGTTTTTGCTGGAGTTGATGTAACAAAAGAACCTATACCTGTTTTACCAACTGTTCATTATAATATGGGCGGTATTCCAACAAATTATATGGGCGAAGTTCTTAATCCTACTGAAGACGATGAAGATAATATTGTTCCGGGATTGATGGCTGTTGGTGAAGCTGCTTGCGCATCGGTTCATGGAGCAAATCGTTTAGGTTCAAATTCTTTAATTGATTTAGTTGTTTTAGGAAGAGCTGCAGCCATCAGGTGTACAGAGACAGTTAAAACTGGAGTTTTTGATGTAGAATTTCCAAAGGATGCTGGACAAAATTCTATTGATAGGCTCGATAAGTTTAGGAATGCAAACGGTTCAACTCCAACATCTGAATTACGATCAAGCATGCAAAAAGCTATGCAGAATAACTGTGCAGTTTTTAGAACTGATGAGGTTTTAAAAGAAGGTAGAGTACTTATTAATAAAGTATTTGAAGGTATGGAAGATATTGGAATAAAAGATAAATCACTTATTTGGAATTCTGATTTAATTGAAACTTTAGAGTTCGATAATATGATAGTTCAGGCAATAGCAACAATTTCAGGTGCAGATGAGAGAACTGAATCCCGGGGAAGTCATGCGAGAGAAGATTTTCCTGATAGAAATGATGATGATTGGATGAAGCATACTCTTGCTTGGGTTGATGAGGACGGTAAAGTAGATATTTCCTATAGAAAAGTTCATGACTATACGTTAAGTAATGATATTGCTTATATTCCACCAAAAGAGAGAGTATATTAGGATTAGTTATGGCAGAATTAACACTTCCAAAAAATTCAAAAATTAAAAAGGGTAAAAGTTATCCCCTTGATTCCGAATCCAAGAATAAAAAAGGTTTTTCAATCTATCGCTGGAGTCCAGACGATGATGAAAATCCTCGTACTGATTATTATGAAATAGATTTGTCAAAATGTGGTCCAATGGTTCTTGATGCTATAATTAAAATTAAGAATGAAATAGATCCAACTTTGACTTTTAGAAGGTCATGTCGTGAAGGCATATGTGGGTCATGCGCAATGAACATTGATGGTGTTAATACATTGGCTTGCACAAAATCAATTAATGATGTGAAGGGTGATATAAAAATTAATCCTCTACCTCATCAACCTGTTGTCAAAGATTTGGTGCCCGATCTTACTAATTTTTATGAACAACATAAGTCTATTCAACCATGGTTAAAGACAAAGTCAGATGAGCCCGATGAGGAGTGGTATCAGTCTCGAGAAGATAGAGAAAAAGTTGACGGTATGTATGAGTGTATAATGTGTGCGTGCTGCTCTACGTCATGTCCAAGTTACTGGTGGAGTTCAGATAAGTATCTAGGTCCAGCAGCACTATTGCAGGCTCATAGATGGATAAGTGATAGCAGGGATGACTATAAAGAAGAGCGATTAGACGAACTCGATGATGCCTTTAAGGTATACAGCTGTCGAACTATTATGAATTGTGCAAAAGCATGCCCGAAGGGGCTTTCACCAGCAAAAGCTATTGCTGAAATTAAAAAGGAATTAGCTTTGAGGAAATAAAATTTCCTCCTAATTATTTATGAATGAAGAGTCCTCTCTCAACATACAATGATTATTTAGATAAAAATCTCATTAAAGTAGATGATCAGCAAAAGCTAGCTATTCAGGAAATTGATACCTTTTTATCTCAATCACTAAATAAAAGTTCTTCTATATATTTAAGTTTAAAAAAAAGAAAAAAATTGCCCAAAGGCGTTTATCTCTATGGGGAGGCAGGTGTAGGGAAAACCATGTTAATGGATATTTGCTTTAATTCTATTGATATTAAGAAAAAAAAACGAATACATTTCCAAGAATTTATGATTGATATTCACAATAGGCTCCACGAAAGAAGAAAAAGTAAAGCCAAAGCAGATCCTCTTCTTTCTGTTGGAAGGGAAGTGGCATCTGAAATAAAATTTTTATGTTTTGATGAATTTCAAATTTATGATATTGCCGATGCATCTATCATTGAGAGATTGTTCACAATTCTCTTTGAAGAAGGGACTATTATAATTTCAACATCAAATTTAAAACCAACTAAACTTTATGCTGACGGCTTACATAGAGATAGGTTTATTCCATTTATAAGTTTCTTAGAAAATGATTGTTTGGTTATTAATATTGATAATGGAAAGGATTATAGAAAAAATAGAGTAATTGATGGGGAAACTTATTTTTCGCCTCTTAATGATGCCTCAAAAGAATCTATTAGTGCGATGTTTAAGAAGTTTTCTAATGGATTGCCTTACTCCGAAAAAACTCTATTTATTAAAGGCCGAGAATTAAAAATAGAAAAACAGGCGTTGGGCTGTGCAAGGTTTAATTTTGAAGATTTATGTGGAAAACCTCTGGGTGCGGAAGACTTTTTATCTATAGCGAAGGAGTTTGATTTTATTTTTATTGAGAATATACCAAAAATGTCTCCTGAAAAAAGAAATGAAGCAAAGAGGTTCATATCTCTAATAGATGCCTTATATGATAATAAAAATAAGGTATTTATAACAGCTGATGGCGAACCTGAAGAACTCTATGTAAAGGGCGATAGCAAATTTGAGTTTCAAAGATGTATATCTAGGTTGCATGAGATGAGATCTAAAGAATATTTATAATAACTATTTGGTTTTTATTAAAACCATTGCTAAAAGTATCTTGAATTTTTTTAAAAGCTTTAATGAGGAAAATAATGAGAAGAAATAAAATTGCTTTAATAGGCGGCGGACAGATTGGTGGAACTTTAGCTCATCTTGCAGGATTAAAGGAGCTTGGCGATGTTGTTATTTTTGATATAGTTAAGGGAATACCTCAAGGTAAAGCTTTGGACTTAGCAGAATCTTCTCCTGTGAGCTCTTTTAACTCTCAAATGAAGGGATCAAATAGTTATTCTGCAATTAAGGGTTCAGATGTTGTTATAGTTACTGCAGGTGTACCAAGAAAACCTGGAATGAGTAGAGATGATTTGCTGGCCATAAACCTCAAAGTAATGTCCGATGTCGGGCAAGGTATAAAAAAATATGCTCCTAATGCCTTTGTTATTTGTATAACAAACCCTCTGGATGCAATGGTTTGGGCCTTAAGAAAATTTTCTGGTCTTCCTGCAAAAAAAGTTGTTGGGATGGCAGGTGTTTTAGATAGCGCAAGGTTTAGATATTTTCTTTCTGAGGAGTTTAAGGTTTCTGTTGAGGATGTATCTGCATTTGTTTTAGGTGGCCATGGAGATACGATGGTGCCTCTTCCAAGATATTCTTCGGTTGCAGGAATACCTCTTCCAGACCTTATTAAAATGAAATGGACTACTCAATCTAGAATTAATGATATTATTCAAAGAACCAGAGATGGCGGTGCAGAAATTGTTGGGCTTCTTAAGACTGGATCAGCTTTCTATGCTCCAGCTGCCTCGGCTATAGAGATGGCAGATTCTTACTTAAAAGATAAAAAAAGAGTACTTCCTTGTGCTGCAAACTTATCCGGTCAGTATGGTATTAAAGATCTTTATGTTGGCGTTCCAGCTGTTATAGGATCAGGTGGTGTCGAGAGAGTTGTTGAGATTTCTTTGAATGCCAAAGAAAAGAAAATGTTTAATGAATCCGTTTCTTCTGTTAGAAGCCTTCTTAAGGCCTGTACTAAAATAGATAAAAGACTGACTACCAAAAAAAAGTAATTAATTAATCTTTATAATAATGAGAAAAAAATGAATATTCATGAATATCAAGCTAAAGAGCTATTAAAAAAATATAATGTTCCTACTGTGCCAGGGTTTTTGGCGCTCGATCCTGAAAGCGCTGTTTCAGCTGCTGAAAAGATTGGAGGAGATGTTTGGGTTGTTAAAGCTCAAATACATGCCGGAGGAAGAGGAAAGGGCGGCGGCGTTAAAGTTGTAAAATCACTTGATGAAGTCAAAAATAAATCAGATGAAATATTAGGCATGAATTTAGTAACCCACCAAACTGGACCTAAGGGCCAAGAGGTACGAAAAGTTTATATTGAAAAAGGAACAAATATTGTAGATGAGCTCTACCTCTCTATTGTTGTTGATAGAGCAAACTCTAGAGTGAATTTTATAGCTTCTACTGAAGGGGGTATGGATATAGAGGAAGTAGCAGAGAATTCTCCAGAAAAAATATTGACTGTTGATATTAATCCTTCAGTTGGTATTGATGAGCGAGATGTTATTTCTATTTCAAAAGCACTTGGGTTGGATGATGATCTATTGGGCAAGAGCGGCTCTCTATTAAAAAACCTTTATAATGCATTTGTTGAGACTGATATGAGTTTGCTTGAAATTAATCCATTAGTTCTAACTGGAGATAGGGAACTTGTTTGTTTAGATGCTAAGGTGAATTTTGATGATAATGCATTGTTTCGTCACCCTGATATTGAGGAATTAAGAGATCCTGATGAGGAGGATCCAGCGGAATTAGCAGCAAATGCAATTGGATTAACTTATATTAAGTTAGATGGTAATATTGGATGCTTGGTAAATGGTGCTGGCTTGGCAATGGCTACAATGGATATCATTAAACTTTATGGTGAAGAACCAGCTAATTTTCTCGACGTAGGTGGTTCCGCAACTAAAGACAAGGTAACAGAGGCTTTCAAGATTATTTTATCTGATAAGAATGTTAAAGGTATTTTGGTAAATATTTTTGGTGGAATTATGAGATGTGACGTTGTAGCAGAGGGTGTTCTTGATGCTGCGCGAGAGATTAATATATCAGTTCCTCTTGTTGTTAGACTTGAAGGAACAAATGTAGATGAGGGTAAGAGAATAATTGAAGAATCTGATCTTACTGTTATTAGTGGCTCAGACTTAGATGATGCTGCACAGAAAATTACCAAAGCAATTTCAGGAATAAAATAATGTCAGTATTAATAAATAAAGAAACTAAAGTAATTTGTCAGGGTATTACGGGTAGCCAAGGTACTTTTCACACTCAACAAGCCATAGACTATGGCACGAACATGGTTGGCGGTGTAACTCCTGGGAAAGGGGGTTCAAAACACCTTGACCTTCCTGTATTTAATAATGTTTCTGAAGCGGTAAATGATACACAAGCAAACGTTTCAGTTATTTATGTTCCGCCTCCATTTGCAGCAGCAGCAATAATGGAAGCAATTGATGCTGGTATTGAATTAGTGGTGTGCATCACAGAAGGAATTCCAGTTATGGATATGGTAAAAGTGAAGGAAGCTTTGATCAATTCTAATACGCGATTGATAGGACCAAATTGCCCTGGAATTATTACACCTGGTGAATGTAAAATTGGTATTATGCCTGGTCACATACATCAAAAAGGTAATGTCGGTATTGTCTCTAGATCTGGAACTTTAACCTATGAAGCTGTTGGTCAAACTACAGCTTGTGGATTAGGTCAATCAACATGCATAGGTATAGGTGGTGATCCGGTTAATGGTACTAACTTTATTGACTGTCTTGATTTATTTTTAAATGATGATGAGACCGAGTCCATTATTATGATTGGTGAAATTGGTGGATCTGCAGAAGAAGAAGCAGCTGATTTTTTAATGTCATCTTCAATAAAGAAGCCTATCGTAGGATTTATAGCTGGTTTAACGGCACCTCCCGGAAGAAGAATGGGTCATGCTGGGGCGATTATTTCTGGCGGTAAAGGTGGTGCTGAGGACAAGATCGCCGCTCTTGAAAAAGCGGGCGTTACTCTTGCCGATTCACCTGCTTCTCTTGGAAAAACATTACTTAAGGTATTAGGGGATTAATAATGTCAGAAAAATATGATTTAGCTGTTATTGGATCAGGGCCTGGTGGATATGTTTGTGCAATTAGAGCTGCACAATTAGGTCTTAATGTTATTTGTATTGATAAAAGAGGTGCTCACGGAGGAACATGTTTAAATGTAGGATGTATTCCGTCAAAAGCTCTTTTACATGCTTCCGAGGTTTTCCACGAAACCAAAAATGCCTCTTCTATGGGTATAAATGTCGAAAATGTTTCTCTTAATTTAGATGATATGATGAGCTATAAAGATGAAGGTATAGATGGAAATGTTAAGGGAATAGAATTTCTTTTTAAGAAAAATAAAGTAACTGGTATTTTTGCAGAAGCTAAAATTTTATCTTCTGATCAAATAAATTTAAAATTATCTGATGGATCTGAAAAACTTATAGAAGCCGATAATATTGTAATTGCAACTGGTTCTTCTTCAGCTTCGCTTCCTGGCATAGAAGTTAATGAGAGCAATATTGTATCTTCAACTGGCGCTCTTTCTTTAAAGAATGTTCCGGATCGTATGATTATTATTGGCGGAGGATATATTGGTCTAGAGCTTGGTTCTGTTTGGAGTAGGTTGGGCTCAGATGTAACAGTTGTTGAGTATTTGGATAGAATAGCTCCGGGCTTAGATGGTGAGCTGTCTGTTCAATTTGAGAAAATATTAAAGAAACAAGGAATTAATTTTATTCTTGGAAGTAAAGTTACTGGTACAGAGGTAACCTCTGATGGTGTTCAGGTAAATATTGAAAATGTATCAACATCTGATGCCTCTTCGTTAAATACTGATGTTGTTTTAGTTTCGACTGGAAGAGTTCCAAATACCAATGGACTCTTTGATGACTCCCTAGGCATCCAATTAAATGAAAAAGGCTTTATTAAAACTGATAAAAATTATCGTACTGACGTGAGCGGTATTTGGGCTATTGGAGATGTTATCGAAGGTCCAATGTTAGCTCATAAAGCTGAAGAAGAAGGCGTAGCAGTTGCAGAATTAATAAAAGGTAAACCTGGGCATGTTAATTATGGAATTATCCCAAGTGTTGTATATACAAATCCTGAGGTCGCATCTGTTGGTATGACAGAAGAGGAACTTAAACAAAAATCAATTTCTTATAAAGTTGGTAAGTTTCCATTTTTAGCAAATGGACGTGCAAAAGTTAATAAAATGACAGATGGTTTTGTAAAGATTCTATCTTCAGAAGATACCGACCAAATTTTAGGCGTCCATATATTGGGTGCTCATGCAGGTACAATGATTGCTGAAGCAGCTGTTGCAATGGAGTTTGAAGCAACCTCTGAGGATTTAGCTCATATATGTCATGCTCATCCTACTTTGTCTGAAGCCGTCAAAGAGGCCGCTCTTGCAATTGATGATAGAGCATTGCATATGTAATTAGATCTTATCCTTAGAGTGAGGATGAGACTTATCATAGATATCTAAAAGAGATTTTTCATCTAATTTGGTATAAATTTGAGTGCTTGAAAGACTGCTGTGGCCAAGTAACTCTTGTATGGTTCTTATATCAGCTCCACCTCTTAATATATGTGAAGCAAAACTATGTCTAAGCGAGTGGGGGGTTGAGAACGTTGGATAATTACCTTCGAATTTTTCAATATGACTCTTCATAGTTCTTTGTATATCTCTTGCCGATAGTTTTTTCTTTTGCCCTTTTATTGATTTAACAAAGAGAGGGTCATCATTCGACAAATTAAATCCATTAATTGAATTTGAGCAACTTTCTAGATAATTTTTGATTTTTTCATTAACAATATTAAGTACAACTATAAAACGTTCTTTATCCCCTTTGCCTTTAATTTTTGTAAACTCTTTAAGAGGAAAATCATTAATTTTAAATTGTAGTAATTCAGAAATTCTTAGGCCAGATGAGTATAAGAAGTAAAAGATTGAAAGATCTCGTTTGTGCTGCCAATTATTAAATTTGTGATCATGACTCAATTCTTGTTTATCTGGATCTAGATAATCTAAAAAATTAATTATCTCACTTTCTTCAAAAACTTTATTATCAGTTCTTTGTTTAAACTTAGAAGACTCTATTTTTCTTATGCTATGGCTTTCCCATTTATTATTTTTTATTAGAAAACTAATAAATGTTCTTAAAACGGAAGTACACCTCGCTACACTTCTTGCAGATTTTTCATAACTAACATTATGAAGTTTAATACAACTGTTTCTTCTTAATCTCTCAATTTTGTGATCAAGGTTTTTATAATTTTTTAGTTTATTATTTAACTCTAATCCTGACTTTATTTGTCCCGTGAAAATTTTATCTAAATCATCTAAGAGGATTTGAGTTTCTTTTTTTTCAAAAAATTTTCTATCTTGTTCTAGGATTTTTTTTGGTTTTTTTGATAAGAAAGAATATTTGTCATTTAAAAACTTTTCTTTCAGGTCTGCTGTAAGATGATTTTTTATGGGTTTCTTATAGTATGATAAATAAGAGTTTAATGTAATTTTATCTAAATGCTTTATATCCTTAAGTTTTACGTTATGGCCTAAATAATCCTTTAGAAATTCTAAAAAATGGGCCACTGTTCTTGCGTACTCTTTAATAGTTAATGGACTCCTACCTTTTTGGAATATATTTTCTATAAAAGAGTTGCACTGAGAGTGAAGGTCATCGGCAGCAGACGTAAATTTAATCGATTTTGGAATTAAATATTCAATTTCCTTCATTATACTACAATATTTTTTGTCCTGTTTTTTCCCAGTCATCTAAAAAAGCTTTTAGGCCTTTATCTGTTAATTGGTGCTGTGCAAGTTCATCTAAAACAGAAGGTGGGAGTGTTGATATATCAGCGCCAATAACTGCGGCTCTTCTTACGTGATCAGCTGATCGAATGGATGCAGCAAGTATTTCAGTTTTTAGGCTGGGATAATTATCATAGATTGCCCTTATATCTTTAATTAGATCCATACCATCCTCTCCTAGATCATCTAAACGGCCTATGAATGGAGATATAAAAGTTGCTCCTGCCTTTGCAGCCAATAAAGCTTGTTGAGCAGAAAAACATAAAGTAACGTTTACCATTATATTTTTATCTGAGAGAGTTTTGCATGCCTCTAGGCCATCCCACGTTAAAGGGACTTTTATAGTAACATTTTTAGCAATCTTACTTAATATTAAACCCTCTTCCACCATAAGTTTTGCTTCTGTCGCTGTCACTTCTGCACTTACCGGCCCTGGAACGATTTCACAAATTTCTCTTATAACCTCCTTAAAATCTTTACCAGATTTTGCAATTATTGAAGGATTCGTTGTTACACCATCCACCATTCCACTTAATGTAAATTTTTTTATTGCTTGAATATCTACGCTATCTATAAAAAATTTCATTTTAATTCTTCCTCTTGTTTGTTGCGACTCAATAGAATTGCATGCAAGTGTAGCATATTTTATGTAAAGTGAATTTGATAAGATGAAAAAAGTTTCTGTTCTATTAGCAATGAATACCCCTAGGGCCTATGATTATTCTATCTCGGATGATTTTGAGGTTAAGCCTGGTAGCTTTGTTAAAGTCCCTTTTCAAAATAGAGAGCTAATAGGAATTATTTGGGATGAATCTTTGGAGGATATTGAAAATTCAAAGCTTAAAGAGGTTATTGAATATTATCCATCTTATAAACTATCAAATACGATTCTTAATTTTATAAAATTTTTTAGCCGATATAATTACACTTTCTTGGGGAGAGTTTTAAAACTTTTTATTCCACAAGCATATTTAATTGAAGAAATCAAAGCACCAGTAAAATATAGGATTAATAAAGAAAATACTGATAAAATTAAAATAACTAATCCAAGAAAAGCTGTTTTAAAACTATTTGAGGACGGCAATAAAATTTTATCACACTCAGCCATTATGGAAAAAGCAAATGTTTCATATTCTGTTGTTAAGAAGTTAATCGAAGAGAATGTTTTATCAGAAGTAAGCTCAGTCGATTTAGAAATTTTGCCTAAATTAATACCAAAAAAACTTAATCTCAATAAAGATCAGTTGTCCGCCGCTAAAAGTATTACTAATTCTATATATAATAAAAGTTTTGAAAGATTTTTAATTGATGGAGTGACTGGCTCAGGTAAAACCGAAGTTTATTTTGAGGCAATTGAAGAGGCTTTAAAAGAAAATAAGCAGTCCTTGATTTTACTTCCTGAAATTTCATTAACTGAAGCATTATTTGATAGAATAAGAAGTAGGTTTGGATTTGAACCATCTATGTGGCACTCAGACCTTCCTAAAAAAAAACGAAGAGAGATTTGGCAGGATATCTATCATGGTAACTCAAAATTGGTTATTGGAGCCAGGTCCTCGTTATTTTTACCATTTAAAAATCTTGGATTGATAGTAATTGATGAAGAGCACGATCATTCTTATAAGCAACAGGAAGGAATTATTTATCATGCTAGAGATATGGCAATATCTTTGGCATCTTTTGAAAAGATTCCAGTTGTTATGGTTTCTGCGACACCATCCTTAGAAACAGTATTGAATATTAAAGAGGGTAAATATAAAGAGCTAATTCTTCCTGAGCGCATTGGGAATGCAATACTTCCACAAATTGATTTTATTGATATGAGAGATGAGGAATACATAAAAAATCAATGGCTTTCAGAAAAGCTTAAATCTGAAATAAAAGAGACTTTATTAAGAAGAGAACAATCATTGATTTTTTTAAATAGAAGAGGATATGCTCCAATAACTTTATGTAAGACATGTGGGCATCGTTTAGAATGTCCTAAGTGCGATTCTTACTTAGTTGAGCATAAATTTAATCCAAAGCTCGTTTGTCACCAATGTGGTTTTACTATTAAACCAATTAATTCCTGTTCAGAGTGTGACTCTGAGAATAGTTTAATTGCTTGCGGTCCAGGAATTGAAAGGATTACTGATGAAGTCTTAAAGGCCTTTCCAGACGCAAGGGTAGCAACACTTTCATCTGATAATTCCAAAGATAGCCATAAGATCCTTCAAGACATGAGAAAAGGTTTAATTGATATTTTGATTGGTACTCAAATAATTTCTAAAGGACATCACTTCCCATTACTTACTTGTGTAGGTGTCATTGATGCTGATTTAGGTATGGCAAACGGAGACCTAAGGGCGGCAGAAAGAACTTATCAGCTTCTTCATCAAGTATCAGGCAGAACAGGAAGAGAAAAGAGGCCAGGTAAATCATTTCTTCAGACTTACTTTCCTGCGCACCCAGTTATAAAATCACTTGTGGAGGGAGAAAAAGAAAAGTTTCAAGAGGCTGAGCTAAAGACGAGGGAAAATAATAATTTACCGCCATATGGAAGATTGGCCTCAATTATTTTGTCGGATACTAATTCATTTAAACTTATTGAATATTGTAATCAGTTAAAAAAATCTATGCCAAAATCAGATCAGATAATTGTTTTAGGACCTGTTCCAGCTCCAATGACTAAAGTTAGAGGCAGAACTCGTTATAGATTTCTGTTAAAAGCAGGTAAAGAGACAAATATTCAAAAGTATTTAGATTTTTGGTTGAATAATCTGAAGAAACCCAGTTCCATTAGGTTAACAGTTGATATAGACCCTTATTATTTTTTATAAGAGAATCGTTTTCATATATTGCATGGATTAGAAGCTTGTGTTACCACCATCTATGAAAGATTTTATAAATTTCTTTTGGAGACAATAGTTAATAATTATCATTATTTTTCAATAACTTATAAATATCAGGTTATCTTTTATGGATCAATCAACAGAAGATTATGTAGTAGGTTTACCAGCACGGTATGCATTATCTCTTTTTGAACTAGCTCAAGAAGAAGGAAAAAAAGATTTTATAGAAGAAATTGATCAAGAATTACTAACTATTGGAAATGTTATTAAGGTAAATAATGATTTAGATACTTTAATTAAGAGCCCAATTTTTTCATCCGACGAACAGCTTTCCCTAATGAATGAAATATTAGAAAAAATAGGAGTAAATCCTATAGTTCACAACTTTATCGGTGTTTTGTGTGAAAATAGGAGACTGGCCTTATTGCCAGATATTATTAGAGCGTTTCATGCTCAATTATTAAAAATAAATAAGAAAGCTACAGCAAGATTAATAACTGCCAAACCAATTAGTGATAAACAAAAGGGAGAAATTGAAAAAATTCTATCCGATCATTTTGAGCTAGAGGTTGATATTAATGTCGAGGTCGATGAAGAAATTTTAGGCGGTATTATAGTTCAGATGGGAAGTAAGATGATTGATAGTTCTCTTCTTACTCGTCTTAAATCAATTAAAAATGTTATGAATGAGGCTTAAGTAATGGATATAAAACCTGCAGAAATATCAGCAATT
>JABHUT010000082.1 GCA_018658685.1 Alphaproteobacteria bacterium | reverse complement strand
TGTGCAATTTGCCATGATGGTACAATAGAAAAAGCTCCAGCAGCTAATTGGCTCGAGATGCTTATACCTCAAGCTTTATTAAGAACAATTAATGAAGGTATTATGTCTGAACAGGCTTCTCATTTATCTGAGGAAGAAAAGATTCAAATTGTTGAATATATTGTAAGACAAGATAGAAAAGATTTTCCTGAGGAAGCAGAGCTTAATTATTGCAGTCCAAGTAAAATGAATTTTAATTTAATAGAATCTCCTGAGCCTTATGGTTGGGGATACAATACTTCAAGGTTTATTCCTAAAAAATCTGGAGGAATTGACTCTAAAAATATTAAAAATTTAAAATTAAAATGGGCCTTTGGTTTTCCATATTCTCAGAGAGCTAGATCACAACCACTTTTTGCCATGGGTTCAATTTTTGTTGGAAGTCAGTCAGGTGATATTTATGCTCTTGATGTGGAAACAGGATGTGTTAAATGGAATTTTTCTGCTTCAGGAGAAGTTCGTACAGGCATTATAATGGATCAATGGGAAAATGGAAAAGAACCTAATAAACGTCCATATATTTACTTTGGAGATATTCTTGCAAATGAATATGCTTTAGATGCTCAAACAGGCGAATTAATTTGGAAGATAAAATCAGACGATCACCCAAATGCCACTCGAACAGCAACCTCAGCAAAATTTGAGGATATTCTTTTTATACCAATTTCTGGTTTAGAAGTTATTCCAGCTTTTGATGATGCGTATGAGTGCTGCACCTTTAGAGGCGGTCTCTTGGCTGTAGAGGCAAGAACAGGAAAAACTTTATGGAAGCAGCATTCGATTCCTGTTCCGGCTAAATATTCAGGAAAGACTTCTGTTGGAACAAGAATGTTTGGACCATCTGGAGCTCCAATTTGGACCTCTCCGAATGTAGATAAGAAAAGGCGTTATGTTTATATTGGAACAGGTGAAAACTACTCTACTCCTGCTGATGACTCTTCGGATGCTATTATTGCTTATAATATTGATACTGGAGAAGAGGTTTGGAGAAGACAAACTCTTGCAGGAGACGCATGGAATCTTGCATGTATGGGAAAAGGTCTACCAAATTGTCCTAAAGAATTTGGCCCTGATATGGATTACTCTGCAAGTTCAATAATGATTGATCTAGGGGATAGAGATATTCTTGTTGCAGGTCAGAAATCAGGATCTGTATATGGATTGAACCCAGATACAGGAGAAATTATATGGTCTACTGCTGTCTCAGGTGGAGGTACTCAAGGAGGGATTCATTTTGGTATGGCTGCTGATGGGAAAACTATTTATGTACCAATAAACGATATGAAAAATACCCACGATGGAAAAGTTTGGCAAAATCGTAAACCTGGCATGCATTCTATAGATGCGGAAACAGGTAATATTTTATGGTCAACTATAACTAATAAAGAATGCAAAGAAGTAGATTTTAATTGTGATCCTGGAGTTTCAGCAGCAGTAACAGCTATTCCTGGTGCAGTAGTCGTCGGTCATTTAGATGGCAATATTCGAATTTTTGATAAAAAGAATGGAAATATTCTATGGACTTATAATACTTTAAGGGACTTTGACAGTATTTCTGGAACACCAGCTTCAGGAGGGAGTTTTAGCGGATCAGGTCCATCAATTAGAAATGGGTATATGGCAATTAACTCCGGTTACGGAATTTACAATCATATGCCAGGAAATGCCCTTCTATTATTTTCAATCGATTAATTTATGAGGCAACATTTCCATGTCTTTGGAAGGCTTTTTCAATGTCTTCCTCTATCTCTTTGGTTAAATTAATATCTATTGAAGTTACAGCTAGCTTAAGTTGTTCCATATTTGTCGCGCCAATGATATTTGATGTAACAAATGGTCTAGTAGTTACAAATTGGTTAGCTAGCTGAGTCGGATCAATTTCGTGTTTACTGGCTATATCAAGATAGGCTTGAATTGCCTCTTCTGCGTAAGGACCCTCATATCTTTGTAATCGATTAAAAAGTTCTTTTCTTGAACCCTTTGGTAAGGCTCCATTTTGGTATTTACCAGATAAGTAGCCTTGAGCTATTGGTGAATAAGCCAATAGACCAACACTTTCTCTATGTGCCACTTCTGACCCTCCAATCTCAAAAGTTCTATTGAGAAGGTTGTAGGCGTTTTGAATGGATTGAACTCTTGGAGTAGATGAAATTTCTGAGTGGTGAAGAAACTTCATTGTTCCCCAGGGTGTTTCATTTGATAGACCTATATAACGAATCTTACCTGATTTAACTAATTCATTTAAGGAGTCTAAAATTATACTAATATCTATAGAGGGTTCATCCATATGTTCGTAATTAATGCTACCACCAAATAAGTTCATTGGACGGTCTGGCCAGTGAAGTTGATAAAGATCAATATAGTCGACACCTAACCGGATTAAACTTTTATCAACAGCTTCAAAAATCTGCTCTTTTGATTGTTCTGTAGTTTTATCGCCATCCCTTAGCCAATTCAGTGGTGATCTTCCAGATACTTTTGTTGCAAGAATAACTTTATCCCTAGACTTTCTCTCTTTAAACCATGAGCCAATAATTCTTTCAGTTGATCCTTGGGTCTCTTTTTTTGGAGGAACAGCATACATTTCTGCGGTATCAAAAAAATTTATTCCCTTATCTAATGCGTAATCCATTTGTTGATGACCTTCGCTTTCTGTATTTTGTTCACCCCAAGTCATGGTTCCTAAACAAATTTCACTTACCTTTAAATCTGTTTTTCCTAGTTTTCTCTTTTTCATTTTACCCCTCCTTTATTTTTATATTTTTAATTAACCTACCAATCTAATAAATGCTGATTTAATTTTAACCATTCTTTACTAGATTTATAGTCCGGCATTATGTTGTCGACACTTTTCCAGAAGTCTCTAGAGTGATTAAAGTGAATTAAATGACATAATTCATGTATTACAACATAATCGATAATTTTCTCTGGTGCCATTATAAGTTTCCAATTATAAGAAATATTTTTTTTATGCGAACAGCTTCCCCACCTTCTTTTATAAGAACGGATTATAATTTTTTTAGGGGTAACTTTAATATTTTTTGCTTCATTTAAAGTTTTGCTTTGGAAAATTTCTTTTGCCATTTCTCTAAAAAGGATTTCTAATTTTTTTTTAATTTTTTCTTCACAGTTCTCTTTATTATTTTTTAAAGCTAAATAAATAGATTCATCACTTATATAGCTTTTTTTAGTGTTACTTATAATAATTTTAAGCTTTAGATCTTTTCCTAGAAATTGAAAAATTTCTTCATTTTCAAATTTCTTTTTCATTATCTTTTTCTTAGATTTTTGAAGTAAAAGCTTTTTCTTAATCCAATTCTCTTTTTGTGAAATAAATGAATCTATTTCTTTTTGTTGTATATTAAAGGGAGCTCGAACCTCAACTAAGCCGTCTCTAACTTGGATCATAATAGTTTTTCTTCTTTTTGTTCTTTTGATGGAAATATTCATAAGAAATTTTTTAATTCTCTGGTGATCCCGACAAGATTCGAACTTGTGACCCCCAGATTAGGAATCTGGTGCTCTATCCTGCTGAGCTACGGGACCACAATGAGACACTATAAAGATACTTATTAAAATCAAGTTTTTAAATTAATATAAATAAATAATTTTTTTACAAAGGGGCCCAAGCTAGAAGACTAGAATCATTTGAATGAGAGTTTGGAACTAATTTTACACCTGATTCTTCGGCCATAGTTTTATAGTCAAGCCATGAAGCAACTGCTTCCACAGGTGTTCCTGGTCCTGAATCAAAGATTAACGGTCCATAAATATTAGCAGTATATATTAGGTCTTCATCGGTAACTCTTTGAGTAGCCTCATGCCTAGCTCCTGCTGGCTCATAAAACCAAATTCCAGGCCCGTAACCTTCAGGCGGACCGGATCTAACACCCAATGCACCATTTAAAATAAGAAAGTCACTTGCACCGATATGAGTATGAGGTAAAGCAACACCATTATGCTTAACTATCATTGAAACATAACCTGTTTCCTCGCTTACCCTTAAAAGTTTTAATCCAACATCAGGCATAGTTGGCATAACTAGCCAAGGAACCTCTCTTGTATCAACAAAGTGAGGGTGTGTGACTTTTGAGGATACTATAGAACCAGATTCTGCAGTAACTAGAGCTTTTGCATTTGAAGAAGCTATAGTTAGTGGCTCTGAAGGGCCGTCGTAAGATTCCTCAGGACCGCGTTCCCAACATTCTTTACTTGAATTTGGTACAAGAGGTATTTTACTTTTTTTTGCTAGTTGAAGGATATCATTGCTAGTTAAAATTGACTTAATAGCTTGATTATCATCTAGAAAAGCGACTGCATTATAAAAATTCGCTAATACTTCGCAATCTTCATTTGCATTTATTGAATTAACTTTTGAATTAGCTGGAATAAAACCCCATGTCCCAGGAGCCAAAACACTTTCCTGATCATCTTGATTATATGTTAATTGACCTGAAAGAACTAATAGATCCATACCCCCTAAATAAACTGAGCTAGGAAAACACGAGCCCTTATCAAGCTTAAAGATTAAAGAAAACATACCACTTTCGGAACTAGCTCTTACTGGCTTAATAGATAGTCCTTCCACGTTATCTAAAGGTATCCATGGAAGCTTATTAGTATCTAATGATCCTTCTGCTCCATTTGGATTGTACTCTGGATTAAAATTTTCTGATGTATTGCTCATTTTTCCCCTCATTAAAATTCTATTTTTAGAAAATATAATATGATAGTCAAGTATAACTTTATCAATTAATTAATCTTGATTTGATAACTTATCTATCCATTGATGGTAATGTTGTTGAATTGGTTCATTTTTCCCAAACATAAATTCAGTATTAGCCTTGGAATTTATAGTATCTTGTATCATAAAGTTCATTGGATAATCTTCTTCCTCAATAGCTACTGTAGCTAATTTAGCAAAATCTTTTGCTTCTTTTATTTCTTTGTCTGTCTTTGGTTCTTTTAAGCACAAAATATATTGATTAGTAATAGTTCCTTGTAAATCAGGTGTTGGAAAAACTATGCTCACTAAGCAGTGTTGATTTTGAATTGCTGAAATTGATGAATTGGGAAATACTGAGTGGATTAATCTTAAGTGATTTTCTGGCTCCCAATCTTTTTCTTCAATATTTGAGAGTTCATTGATATTTTTCAGTCCAAAAGCAAATCTTTGGTGAGGACCAAAAGTATCATGCGCAATAAGATTGACTATAGTATTTTTTCCAACTGTCTCAGGGTGAACCATATGATGGTGGTATCCATCTAAATATCCATCCCAGCAGATTTTCCATCTTGGACCATTTAATTTTATACTTGAAAAAAGATGCCAGTTTTTTAAATCTATATCATCCAACTCAGTATCAAATCCACTCATCCACTCATCAAGATTATATTTAATATCTGGATTTAAACATACCCAGATAAATCCAGATCTTTCTTCACAAAATAACTCTGTTAATTTAATTTTTGTTGTATCAATGTCACCAAATGTATCTGACTTAAAGATATTCACTAATTGACCACAATTATCATACATCCAGCCGTGATAAGTACAATTAAACCTAGATTTAATTCCACTGCCCTCTGGACATACGGGAGCACCTCTATGCTTACATATATTTATAAAAGCTCTTATAACTCCATTGTTATCTCTTGTTACTAATACAGGAGTATCAATGGCCTTGGTAGCTTTGTAAGAATTGTTTTCTTTTAATTCTGAACTTAAGGCTATTGGAACAGGGTGATCATAGAAAATTTTATCAACTTCTGACTTTATGAGATTATCATCGGTATAGTCTGATACAGGTTTTATCATAATTTCATCAGCTTGATC
>JABHUT010000017.1 GCA_018658685.1 Alphaproteobacteria bacterium | reverse complement strand
TTTATAGATATATTTTCATCTAATAATTTCTCTAAATCCCTTATAGTTTTATCTTTAAGAGAGGAATCTGCAATTTTTTCCCATTCATCTATATTGATTGATGGTGCTTTTAAATATTCTTCAATATTTTTACTCATAAAGATACCTATACGATATTTTTCAATTATATAATACAAATACGGTATAAACTTTTATAGTAATAATAGTAATACTTTTTATAAAATGTTACTTCATTAATTAACCTAAGGAAAAGATTCTTAATAATGAAAAATCAATTTGTTAATCCTGGCTTCTTGGTCAACTACATAAGACCCTTAACCCCGTGGTGTGGAGGTATTGCAATTTTATTGGTGATGATTGGATTGTGGTTTTCATTTTATAACTCTCCTATTGATTATCAGCAGGGCAATGCGGTTCGAATTATGTATGTTCATGTTCCTTCAGCATGGATGAGCATGGGGATATATTCATTTATTGCAATATCGAGCTTTTTTGGACTTGTTTATGGTCATATTACGGCATTTTCATTAGCTAAAGCGGCAGCTCCAATTGGGGCAACGTTCACGGCGATTTGTTTAATATCAGGATCTGCATGGGGTAAGCCTATGTGGGGTACTTGGTGGGTTTGGGACGCAAGGCTAACATCTGTTCTAATATTATTTTTCTTTTACATTGGCTATATTGTTTTTTCTAAATCTTTTAACGATTTCTCCAAAGGTGAGAAATTTTCATCAATTTTAGCTATCATTGGTTTAGTTAATCTTCCTGTTATTAAATTCTCAGTTGATTATTGGAATACTCTCCATCAGCCAGCTAGTATTTCAAAATTTGGATCCCCATCTATACACATAGATATGTTGATACCTCTTCTGATAATGTTTTTTGCTTTTATTTTTATTTTTATTCATCTTCTGATGATTAGACTTCAACTAGAATTAAACAATAGAAGGCTAAATATAAAAAATATGAAATCCTATGGTGATCTCAAATGATTGATTATAGTTTTTATATATTAATATCTTATATGTCTGCTTTTATAGGACTGATCATTCTTTTTTTATTTTCATATAAAGATTTTTTTATTTCGAAAAACAAAATTAGAGATTTGGAAAAAAAGAAGTGAATAGAAGACAAAATAAAATAATCACAATATCCTTCTTAGTAGCCGTTTTATGTTGTTCTATATTTCTTATTTTATATGCGCTAAGAGATAACGTAATCTTCTTTTATTCTCCTTCGGAAATTGAAAAAAAGGTCTCCAATGATGATATTGCTGATGGGTCGCTTATTAGATTAGGAGGCCTTGTTTTAGAAGATAGTTTTCAAAGAGGTGAAGATAATTATGTTTCTTTTGTTATAACTGATCTTAAAAATGAAATTAATATTTCATACTCTGGAATTTTACCCGATCTCTTCAGAGAAGGGCAGGGTGTAATCGCTGAAGGATATATTGAAATCATAAAGTTTAAAAATAAAGATAATATTTTAAAAAAACAATTAAAATTCAACGCTTCTAATATTTTAGCAAAGCATGATGAGAATTATATGCCTCCAGAAGTTTCTGAAGCATTAGGCTTGGAGTATTAGTAATGATGGTGAGTATTGCAAATTTATCTATTATTTTGGTTATATTACTTTCAATGTTTCAATTTTTTATTCCAGTTATATTTTTGGAAAGAAAAAAGATGACTTTAATTAATTTAGTTCCTTTTTTGGCAGCTTCTAATTTTTTTCTTTTAAGTGTTTCTTTTTTTATATTAATTTTATCCTACATAAACTCAGATTTTTCACTTTTTAATGTTTGGTCTAATTCTCATACATCAAAACCTCTTATTTATAAAATTTCTGGTTCCTGGGGAAATCATGAAGGTTCTATGCTTTTATGGTGCTGGGTTATGTCTTTGTATGGTTTCTTAGTATCTCTAAACATTCAAAAAATTTCACAATCATTCACAATAAGAATCTTAATGTTTCAGGGCATTTTATGCTTTGGTTTTGTATTATTTTTATTTTTTGGGTCAAATCCCTTTCTAATACTTGATCCTGCTCCAATTGAGGGAGTAGGTTTAAATCCCCTTCTTCAGGATCCAGGGTTAGCATTTCATCCCCCATTTTTGTATCTGGGATATGTAGGATTATCAATTGTTTGGTCTTTTGCATTAGCAGGTTTATTTAACAAAAAATTTGATAGGGATTGGGCGAGAGTTACTCGACCTTGGGTTTTAATTTCGTGGATATTTTTAACTATTGGAATCACTTTAGGTTCGTTTTGGGCATATTATGAATTAGGATGGGGTGGTTTTTGGTTTTGGGATCCGGTTGAAAATGCCTCATTAATTCCATGGATAATTACTACAGCCTTATTTCATTCAATTTTAGTTATGGAAAAAAGAGGATCTTTAGCAAACTGGTGTATTTTATTATCAATTATTGCTTTTGCAATGTCTATGGTTGGAACCTTTATAGTTCGATCTGGCTTAATAACATCAGTTCATGCGTTTGCTACTGATCCAAATCGAGGAATATTCATCCTAACGTTAATTTCTATTTATATAGTGGCTAGTTTATCAATCTTCGCATTGAGACCAATAAAGGCTGACGGTTTTCTTAAATACAGGATTTTTAGTAAAGATTTTTTTCTTATTTTAAATAATTTATTATTGATGACTGCGGCATTTACTGTATTTGTTGGAACAGTTTACCCAATGGTTCTTGAGATTTTTTCTGGAGAGAGAATATCGGTAGGCACACCTTTTTACACAATAACGGTTATACCTATAATATTTTTAATTTCTATCTTTGCTCCTGTCGCCGTTTTCTTACCATGGGGTAATCTAGAAGTTAAAAAACAATATAAAAAATACACAACACCTTATTTGTTAATAATTTTTTCATCATGGGCTGTTTGTTTTTATATGGATATAAAGTCAATTATGTCTTTTATTGGCGTATTTGTTTCGTTTTGGATCATTTTTTTGTCAATCTATAACTATCTTTTAAAATTTTCTTATTCAACACTATCTTCATTTTTAGGTCATGTTGGTCTTGGCTTATTTATAATGGGCGCTTCAATTTCAATTTCTTCACAAGAGGACTTTGAGAGCTCAGTTAGAGTTAATTCATCAATCAACATAGGAGGCTATGATATAGACTTTAAAGGTGTTGAGGATACAAAAGGTCCAAATTATATTAGTTCAAAGGGTATTTTCGTTGTTAATGATAATGATAATACCTCTATTTTAAATCCTGAAAAAAGATTTTACCCTGCAGAAAGGTCGGTTACAACAGAGGCCGCCATCATGACAAATTTTTTATCTCATATTTATATTGTTTTGGGTGAAAAGGTCGGTAGTGAAGAGTGGGTGATAAGAATTTGGTATAAACCTTTTATTTCCTTAATTTGGATTGGAGCATTATTTGCCGCTTTAGGAGGCGTATTTGCTTTACTTAATCGAAAAAAGCTATCGTATAATGTATTTAAAATAGTATCTTTTTTTATCATTAGCCTAGCAATACCAATGAGCACTAACGCCAAAACGTTCGAAAATGAAATATTTGATAACGCTACTGAAAAACGTATTCATTCCATTAATCAGAATATACGCTGTATGGTTTGCGAATCACAAACTATCGATGACTCAAATTCCCCTCTAGCTAAAGACCTAAGGTCTATTGTTAGAGATAAAGTTTTGAATGGTGAAACTGATATTGAAATATATGATTTTTTTCGTAAACGGTATGGTGATTATGTTATTTTAAAACCTCCGTTTAGGTTAAATACCTTTATTTTATGGTTTACTCCGATTTTTATATTTATTTTTGGTTTTTTAATGATTTATTTAAATCAAAGGGGCGCTAAAGATCTGGAGGGTAATAATGACCCTTAAGGTATCATCAGTCAGTTGTTTTAGGTCTGGCTATAAAATTATTGATAATATTTCCTTTGAGTTAAAGGCTGGACAATTAGCATTAATTTCAGGTTCAAATGGTTCCGGAAAAACGTCACTTTTAAGAATGATCGCCGGCTTTATTCCCTTATCATTTGGAAGTATCACATTTAATTCAAAAGAAGATTATAGTAATGAATTTTTTATATTAGGTCATAATCTAGCAATAAAAGACGATATTTCACCTGAAGAAGATATTAAGTTTTGGTCAATGTATTTAGGCTCTGGATATGAGGGGGATGTTTTAGAGAGAGTAGGGCTTAGAGATTTAAAAAAAACCCCATGTAAGTATCTATCCCAAGGACAGAGACAGCGCCTAGTTATTGCTAGATTGTTATCTTCCAATAAAGATTTATGGCTTCTTGATGAACCTACTTCATCCCTAGATAAGGATGCGTCAATTTTTTTAAAAGAAATTATAAATGATCATAAAGACTCTGGAGGTAGCATTCTAGTTTCATCACATATTAATTTTTTAGATAATCCGGATATAAAAATTAACTTGGATAATAAAAATGTTTCATTTTAAGCTATTATTTTTAAAGGAATTAAAGAGCTCTTTATCTCTAAAAGGGAGCTACATTCTCTCTTTGGCTTTTTTTTCAATTACTATAGTTATTTTACCCATAGGTATTGGGCCAGATAAAAACATCTTATCTTTGATTTCCCCAGGTTTGATATGGGTTTCTTTAATTTTAACATCACTATTATCATTAAATAGTTTGTTTCATGAAGACTATATTGATGGAACTCTTGATTTATATAAGAATGGACCTTTATCCTTTTC
>JABHUT010000081.1 GCA_018658685.1 Alphaproteobacteria bacterium | reverse complement strand
CTAAGGGTTTTTAACAGTACCTTAAGAGAATATCTAGAGAAATAATCATTTAATTGGGAGGGATAGTTCAAAAACTCCAACATCCCAATATTTATCAAACTTTTTACCTACCTTGGTAAGGGTTCCAATAGTTTCAAAACCGATAGAATTATGTAACTTTTCAGACATTTTATTTGGTTTAGTTATAAAGGCATAAGCTCTTAAAACTCCAAATTTACTAATTCTTTTTAATAATTCGCTTAATAAATATCGCCCATATCCATTACCAATGTAAGCTTGATCTATGTAAACACTTGTTTCTACAGAGCTAAAATAAGCCTCTTTCTGTCGAAAAGTTCTAGAACTGGCAAAACCAATAAAATTATTATTGTAATAAGCCACTAAGCATTGATGAGGCCCTTCATCACTAAAGGTTTTTGCCCATTCTTTTTTTTCTTCATAATTTTTTTCTTTAATATCAAAAGTAAATGCAGTTTCGTTTATATAGTAATTATAAAGTTGATTAATACCTTCAATATCTTTATCGGAAAGATTTGTAATTTTGAAATTTTTCATAAATATCTCCAAGAAGACTAGGTAAAAAAAGTTTCTATTATTCTTGGCATATCATTAGCTATCATAATAGGTCTAGGTATTTCTTCAATTTTTATGGAACCATTTGTCTGCGTATGTAACTAAAAAGCTATTTTGGCTTTTAATTAACTTTAGTAATAGATTGTTCTCCTAATGAAATAATTTTCATAAACTCTCCATCAAATGTTAAGTGGGTAACTGATGTATTATCAGGATTAAAAAAAACAACTTTTTCACTTTTATTTAAAAAACTTATAATCGAATTAATCACCACAAAATGAGTAAAAATAAATGAATCATTTTTTAATGAATATAAAAAATCCATTATATCCGATCTCCACAAATTGTAATTTAAACCAGATGTAAGAGAATCCTTATCGTTAATAAGCTCACTCCAATTTAAGGGTAAAACTCTTTGTAACCAAACAACTCTTTTATTTAAATCAGAAATAGGCGATGGAATTTCGGAAACCCTCCTTTCAATATTTATTTTTTTATTTGAAAACCTACTAAAAGGTAAAGAAGTCTGCTTACATCTCAACAAAGGACTTGAAAATATATCGTAAGAGTCTAAAGCGTAATTTAATAATTTTTTTATCAATTCTTTTGATTGTTGCTCTCCAAAGCTATCAAGAGCTGGGTCCAAAGAATTCCATCCAGATGAAGCTTTTCCGTGTCGAATTAGAAAAATATTTATCATTATTTAATATTAACAATACTATAACCACCTTCAAGCTGATTAACGCTACAATCTCTTCCTAAGCATTCCTGGGATATCAGATATTCCAAATCACTTTCTTTTTTCGTTACAGCAATAAATCTAGCATTCGTAGAATCAAGCCTGCCAATAACTATCCCTAAATTAGGTCCATTTCTTCCATTTGCAACAGTGTATGTCTCAATTTTTCCATCTCCTGATGGTTTTTCATCAACCTCTGGTTTAGTCATTAAGTCTATATCATTCTGATAATTTTTTGGATCTTCTCTTTTCCAATCACCTTCATATGGTTCGTTGGAATAAAGGCCGATACCATGCTTAGTAGCAAACCAACCGTTAGATGTGCAAAGTCCTTTTGATCCAGGTTTTTCTCTTAATTTGTCCATTAGAGTAGCAATAGAATGCGTAACATAGTTATTGCCAGCACCGCCGAAGTATGGAAGCCCTCCTGTGACAGTAAGGTCTCTTGAGTCATTCCTTCCTATATCAAGAGCCTCCCTCCCCAGCTCAACCATACTGGGAAAACATGAATACAAATCTAAAAAATCAATTTGATCGATATCCCATCCTGACATCTCAAAGGCCTTTTCGCCCATAAGTCGAATAGCCTTAGATTTATGCAGTTCCGGTCTTTCTGTAACATTCCAGACTTCATTGATATCGCCACATCCGTGAAGATAAATTCTTTTTTCATTAGGTATTGAAAAATGATTAGCCTTTTCTTCACTCATCATGATTAATGACGAAGCCTGATCAACCTCCATAATTGCATTCATATATTTTGTATAAGGGTAACCAATATATCTATTTGCCTCAGTTACAGTAGAAATTTCATTTGCAGATCTTTCAATCGGGAACCATGCATTAGGATGTTCTTTTGCTATTTTTGTAAACGGAGAAAACAATTCTCCTAAATATTTTTGGTGTTTTTCTATTGAGTGACCCATTCTGCCTCTAATTGCAGTCTCGAATAACGGATAAACATTAACAGGCATAGCAATACCATGCTTCATTTCATTATCGGTACCCCCAGGTTTTTCAAATCCTAAATCAATTCTTTGTCCACCAGAGTCCTCCCCCCATCCAGTTTTTATTCCTTGTTTAGAAGCTTTTCGCATTGAAGAAAAACATTCTGACCCTGATAATAAAACAACATCGCTTTCACCTTGGCTTATTTTTTCAGCCATAATATTTATAAGATATTGAGGGGTATTTCCTCCTGTTGGTCCATAAAAAGTTTTAGCATTCTTTATACCAAGACGATCGGCTAACGATTTAGGCGGATTCTTGAAGATACTAAAAGGCGGTCTAGCGCCCGCACCCGAATCAAAAATGAATCTTATTGTTACAACGCTATCAATATGATTACTTAAATCGGATACAGTTGTATCATTAATTGCTAAAACTGATGAATCTCTCATTAGGTCAATTGGATCTTTTGCTTCGGATAAATTATCAATTTTTTGAGTAATTTGGCCTGAACCAACCAAAACAGGTGTTCTTGGATTTATCATAATAATTCCTTATAAAAATTTTACTTTACTATATTGTATATTGGTAAATTATATTTATGGAGAAAAAAGTAAAATTAATTATTTGAAGTTAAATTAATCAATTATAATAAATGGCATATTTATTGCTTTATAATTATTAATATTTCATTAATTAAAGAAGGAGAGGAAAATGAAAAAAATACAGGCAATAATAAAACCATTTAAACTTGACGAGGTCAGAGATGCACTTCAGGAAATTGATGTTGCTGGAGTAACAGTTACTGAGGCCAAGGGTTTTGGAAGACAAAAAGGTCATACTGAGCTTTATAGAGGTGCAGAATATAGTGTTGATTTTCTTCCAAAAATTGTTCTTGATATTGTTGTTCAAGATGAAAAACTTGAAGAAGCATGTGAGGCAATAAAAAAAGCTGCATATACTGGTAAAATTGGTGATGGTAAAATTTTTATTTCATCAATTGATGAAGCTATTAGGATAAGAACCAGTGAAACTGGCGATGAAGCTATTTAAAAAATAAATACCTATCAAAATCTAAATAAAATTATGTGTAAAATACTCGTGTGTAGTATGTGTAACTTCTATTAAAAATATTTGTTTATAGTTATTTAGGGGCTAGTATTTTTTTTAATAATGGTCTTTTATCAAAATGATATTCCACTGTTAAGGCATAAAAATATAGCTTTTTTAATTAAATAAGGAGAAGACTTAATGATAAAGTACGAATACGTATGGTTAGATGGGTATAAACCGGAACCATTTTTAAGAAGTAAAGTAAAGGTAACAAGAGAAACAACACCTCCAGATTGGTCGTTTGATGGTTCCTCTACCCAACAGGCAGAGGGAGGCAGCTCTGATTGCTTACTTTTACCAGTTACAGAATATACCAATCCTCTTTATGGTGATAAATTAGTAATGTGCCAAGTTCAGACAGGAGAACATGAAACTCATCCAACAAATACAAGGGCTGCTGCTGCTGAAGTTGCATCCGATGAGTGGTGGTTTGGCTTTGAGCAGGAATATTTTCTTACGAATCCCGATGGAACAATCTTGGGTTGGGAAGATGGAATTCCTGAAAAGCCACAAGGTGAATACTATTGTGGCGTTGGTGCAGCCAATGTGAAGGGCAGAGATATCTCAGAAGCACATCTCGAAGCTTGCTTAGAAGCAGGTATTGAACTTACCGGTACAAATGCTGAAGTTGCTCTTGGACAGTGGGAATATCAATGTCTTGGAAAAGGTATTAAGGCGGGTGATGATCTTTGGATGAGCAGATACCTTCTTCATAAGGTCGCAGAAGACTTTGATGTATCTGTAAATATCCATCCTAAACCCCAATCTGGCGATTGGAATGGCTCAGGAATGCATACTAATTTTTCTAATAAAGAAATGAGAGAGAATGGTACTGAAGAATTGTATTCTACAATGTGTGATAAGCTAGGAGAGGTTCATCAGGATGCAATAGCTAACTATGGCTCTGATAACGACCAAAGATTAACCGGCCTTCATGAAACACAAAAAATTACCGATTTCTCCTACGGAGTTAGTGATCGTGGTGCTAGTATTCGTATACCAATCTATACAGTAGAACATAATTGGAATGGTTATTTGGAAGATAGAAGACCTGCATCAAATGCTGATCCATATAAAATTATCAATCATATTGTTGGTACTCTAACAAAATAAAAATAATAAATAATAAAATTTATAATTAAATAGCCCTTTTTAAGGGCTATTTTTTTAACTAAATATTACGAATCGTATACGCTTCAATTTTTAAAATTTTAAATATTTTTAACGCATATAGTTTCATTACTTTATTTAGGTTCAAAAGTGCTATCAAACAAAACATATAACGCCTCTGATATTGAAGTTCTTGAGGGCTTAGAGCCAGTCAGAAAACGACCTGGTATGTACATTGGGGGAACAGATCGTAATGGAATGCATCACTTATTTGCGGAAGTGATAGATAACTCAATGGATGAGGCAGTCGCTGGTTTTGCAACCTTTATTGAAGTTAATATAGACTTAAATAATAAAGTAACTGTTTCTGATAATGGTAGAGGGATTCCAATTGATAAACATCCCAAATACCCTAAGAAGTCAGCCTTAGAAGTTATATTAACAACGCTTCATGCCGGAGGTAAATTTAACAATAAAATATACCAAACATCAGGCGGGTTACATGGAGTTGGAATAAGTGTAGTAAATGCTTTATCGGAGAGTCTTGAGGTTGAAGTTTATAGAGATAAAAATATTTATACACAAAGATATTCAAAAGGTATACCTGATAACAATATTCAAAAACTAGATCAAAAAACTAATAAAAAAGGTACAAAGATCACCTTTAAGCCTGATGAGGAAATTTTTGATAAAAACTTAAAGTTTAATATAGAAAAACTCTATAATTTCTGTAAATCAAAAGCATATCTTTTTGCAGGAATTGAGATTAGATGGTCTTGTAATCAAATAATCGCAGAAGAAATTAATATTCCTAAATCTGAGATCTTTAATTTTTCAAAAGGTCTAGAAGATTTTCTTGTTAATGAAGTAAAAGACTCTACCTTTATTGCCCAAGAATCTTTTTCTGGAAAAAAAGAAAAAGATAGCAAAAATAATTCTATTGAATGGGCTGTAAATTGGTCAATGAATTCTGATGGATTTTTGAACTCATACTGCAATACTGTGCCTACACCAGATGGAGGAACCCACGAACTAGGCCTTAAGAATGGTTTACTTAAGGCCTTAAGATCACACTCAGAGAGAATAGGAAACAAGAAAGGATTAGCTATTAATTCTGATGATGTATCGAAATCAATGGTTGCTGTAATTTCTCTTTTTATACCTGATCCAAAATTTCAAGGCCAAACTAAAGATAAACTATCAAATACATCGGCTCAAAAATTTGTCGAGAATGCTGTGAAAGATAGGTTTGAAAATTGGCTTTCTAACTCACCTCAACAATCTGAACGTTTGTTGCAATGGATTATTAGCTTCACAGAAGAGAGGTTAAAAAGGCGTCAAGAAAAAGAAACCTCAAGAAAGACCGCCATCAGAAAAATAAGATTACCAGGAAAACTCTCTGATTGTTCTCAAACAAGCAGGGATGGTACAGAGCTATTTATTGTTGAAGGGGATAGTGCTGGTGGATCAGCAAAACAAGCTCGTGATAGAAAGTTCCAAGCAATTTTACCTTTAAGAGGAAAGATATTAAATGTAGCAAATTCAAATCAAACAAAGATAAGAGAAAATCAACAAATAGCTGATTTAATTTTAGCTCTTGGGTGTGGGTTAAGGGAGTCATATCAAGAAAATGATCTTAGGTATGATAAAATAATTATAATGACTGATGCAGACGTTGATGGAGCACATATAGCTTCTTTACTAATAACATTTTTTCATGAAGAGATCCCATCTATTATCTACGAAGGAAAACTATTTATTGCAGTTCCTCCTCTGTATAAATTAACTCAAAAAGGAAAAACTTTTTATGCTAGAGATGATGAACATAGAGAAGCTATAATTGATAAGAACTTTAATAGATCAAATAAAATTGAGATAAATAGATTTAAAGGTCTTGGTGAGATGATGCCTGCTCAATTAAAAGAAACAACTATGCTTCCAGGAAATAGAACTTTATTAAGGGTCGTTATTCCCGAGAACGAAAAAGAAATTACACAAAAAACAATTACTGATCTAATGGGAAATAAACCAGAGCTAAGATTTGAATTTATCAGAGAAAAGGCTAACCTGTATAAAGAGTTTAATTTATAAATTTTATATTTGTGTTTTGTAAAAAATAAATCATTATATCTAAAATCTAAAAATATTTGGAGAATAAGATGCAAGAATTTAATAAGGTTACATTGGAAATAATAGAGACCACCGGGATCATGAGATTTAATGATCCTAATGCAATGAATGCAGTATCAGATGAAATGTTAGATGGCCTGTGGTCTTGTTTGAATGAAGTCGAAGACCCTAAATCAAATATTAAATGTCTTGTTATAACTGGAGAAGGAAGAGGTTTCTGTGCTGGGGCTAATCTATCTGGTGGATCTGATAGATCTAATACTGGCAGGCAAGATGCAGGGCACCGCTTAGAAACATCTTATCACCCTATCCTAAGAAGAATTAAAAATTTAAAGATACCTATAATTACTTCAGTTAATGGTCCTGCTGCAGGTGTTGGGATGTCATTAGCGCTAATGGGAGACATGATACTTGCTGGAAAATCTGCTTTCTTTTTACAAGCATTCAGAAGAATAGGTCTTGTACCTGACGGAGGTTCAACTTGGCTTCTTCCTAGGCTAGTTGGAATGGCCAGGGCTAAAGAGCTTGCTATTCTTGGAGAGAGATTAACTGCAGAAAAGGCATTGGAATGGGGACTAATAAACAGACTTTATGAAGATGATGAACTTCATAATGAAACCTTAAAATTAGCTAAAGAATTATCACATGGGCCAATGTCATTAGGTTTAATAAGAAAAGCTTTTTGGGATAGTTTTGATAATTCTTATGAAGAGCAAATCAATCTAGAAAGAGAGCTTCAATTTGCTGCAGGCCAATCAGGTGACTTCAAAGAAGGTGTAGCGGCATTCCTTGAAAAAAGAGATGCAAATTTTACTGGGAAGTAGTTAGTTTATCGGCCAATTCAACTGGGATTTCAGCTTCCACTAAAGTCACAGACTCACCACAACCACATGCATCAGTTTGATTTGGGTTATTAAAGATAAATCCTGAATTTAAGGTTGACTCCTCATAGTCCATCTCAGTTCCTAATAAAAATAAGATTGCCTTTGGGTCTACAGCAAGAGTGATATCATCAACTTTAATCACCTCATCATTCTCACCAATATCTTCAACATAATCCATGGTATAAGCCATTCCGGCACAGCCGCCATTTTTAACTCCTAACTTTACAGCAACGTGATTAGAAGATGAGTCTCTATTAATATCATGTAATCTTTTTATAGCCCTCGAGGTAAGACTTAATAAATTATTTTTTGTTATATTTTTCATTTTAATACATATTTAGAGTTAACCTTGCCTCTTCAGACATTAAACTCATATCCCAAGGTGGATCAAATACCATCTCAACAACTACTTTATTAACACCCTCTAATGACATTAATGCATTTTCAACCCATTGAGGCATTTCACCGGCAACCGGGCATCCAGGAGCAGTTAAAGTCATCTTAACATCAACATTCCCACTTTCCTTTAAACTAACGTCATAAATTAACCCTAACTCATATATATCAACAGGAATTTCTGGATCATAAACTGTTTTAAGAGCTTTAACCAAATCATCTTTATCTAGAGATACCTTACTAGGCTTACTATCTATTTGTTGATCATCACTCATATTTAAATTACTCATATTTTATTTCTAGTACTTTGGTTCAATTTAGTCAAAAAATGTGATCGCCTTATCCAGGGCTTTAATAAATAAATTAATATCATTCTTATCAGTATACATCCCAATCGAAGCCCTAGCAGTTGAGTTTAAATTAAAAAAACTCATTAATGGTTGAGTGCAATGATGGCCAGCTCTAATAGCAACTCCTTCTCTGTCAATAATTGCTGCAATGTCGTGAGGGTGAGCACCATCAACAGTGAAAGAAATCATTGGGCTAGATAAATTTTCTTCACCATAAACTTTTACTTTATTTACAGCCTGAATTTCATTATGAAAATATTGTGCAATTTTCTTCTCGTAATCAAATAAGCCTGATTTTACTTTAGAATGAAAATAGTCAATTGCTGCTCCCAATCCTACTGCTTGAATAATATTAGGTGTTCCTGCTTCAAATCGAGATGGAGAATCCGCAAAAGTAACACTTTCTTTTTTTACTTCTCTAATCATTTCACCTCCTCCTCTCCAAGGTGGTAAATTATTTAAGATATCATGCTTTCCATATAAAACCCCTACACCAGTCGGTCCGTATAATTTATGACCCGAGAAAACATAAAAATCACAGTCTAGATCTTTTACATCAGTCTGCATATGAGCAATTCCTTGGCATCCATCAATTAAGACTAAAATATTTTTTTCATGAGAAAACTTTATAATTTCCTTCAACGGTAGGTCTGAACCCAGTACATTAGACATTTGAGTGATAGAGATAAATTTTGTTTTGTCTGTTACAATTTTCTTTATATCGTTTAAAGAAATATTACCCTGATTATCACAGTCTACCCATTTAATTTTCACGCCCACTTTTTCTCTAAGAAAATGCCACGGAACAATATTTGAGTGATGTTCCATTACTGTAAGAATAATTTCATCATCTTTTTTGAAGAAATTTTCACCTAAACAGTTCGCTACTAAGTTAATAGAGTCTGTTGCCCCAAGGGTAAAAATAATTTCTTCTTGTTTATCTGCATTTAAAAATTTTTGAACTTTTTTTCTTGCTGATTCAAATGCATCTGTAGAAGCATTTGATAGAAAATGAATGCCTCTATGAACATTAGCATAATCAGTTTCTTGAAATTCCTTAATCTGTTCAATCACCTTCTTTGGTTTTTGAGCACTTGCAGCGCTATCTAGATAAACTAGAGGTTTTCCATATACTTCGCGAGACAATATAGGGAAGTCATTTCTAACTTTTTCAACATCATAAATCATTGATAAACCTTTGGTAAAAATGAATTTAAAGGAGACTCATCGGAGATATAATTTTTTATTATCCCTTGAAGTAAAATTTTTTCTGCAGAAATCTTATCGAGACCTCTTGATTGAAGGTAAAATATTTGCTCTTTATCTAGCGTTCCAATTGTTGTTCCATGCTTACAAACAACATCATCATTAAAAATTTTCATTTCTGGTTTAGCATTCATCGTTGCGTTTTCATGAAGCAAAATAGCCTTACAGTCCTGCTCTGCCTTACTAGAGGAGGTATTTAACTCAACATCTACCAAAGCCTGAAATGAGCATACAGCGCCTTTATTAAGTATAGATCTAATGCCTACATTACTCTCACAATTTGAACTCTTATGTAGGTTGTGGACAAGAAAATCATCATGGCAATTATCTTTTGGAATAGACACTGATTTAAAATTAGAAAAAGAATTCCTACCTTGAAAAGAGTTATATACTTGAAATCTAGAATTATTTTCAGGCATTGATAAATTTACTAATGAAATATTCGTATTTGAATCTAAATAAGTTAGAAAAGTTTCAGAGTGAACAGCTGATGACTTATTGACCCGAAATAACTTAATTTTAGAATTTTTTTGAAGATTGACTTCAGTTAACTGATTTATAAAACCCTCACCGCCAAGATAAATAAGATGAATCTCCGCTTCAATTTCAGGAAAAACATCGATTTTTAAACGAGGTAATGAAAACCCAGGTCCTTCGCTAATAATATTTATAATTAGGGGTTGAGATTGTATTTCCTTTATCTCTATTACCTTGGCTTCATTTGAATAGGAAATATTTAAGTAGACAACGCCCTCATTCTCAAGAATTTTAATTGGGTTAAGGTACTGAGCTTTGTTCTTGATAAAATAATCAAACTCCCTAACATTAATCCCCTTAGATTCTTGATTTGATAGCTCTAAATTAATTATTCCTGGTTTAAATTCTATAGATTTAGTAAGATTATCTAGATCCGTGTATTTCCAATTTTCAACTTTCTTATTTGGCATTCCTATTTTTTTTAAATTAGAGAATGCTTTTTTTCTCTCATCAATCAAAGAGGGTGACTTTAAAAAAGATTGATCAAAATTTTCTAAAACTAGATTATTAAGCATTAGCAAACCTTTCAAAACCATTATTTTCGATTTCAGCGGCTAATTCTGGCCCTCCAGACTCGACAATAGATCCATCAATAAAAATATGAACTATATCTGGTTTAATCCTCTCAAGAAGTCTTTGGTAGTGAGTAATCACAAGTAGGCTATTATCATTGCTTCTTGTTGAATTGATTGTATCAGCAACAATTTTAAAAGCATCAACATCAAGGCCTGAGTCAGTTTCATCGAGTATTGCCAATAATGGATTTAATATCATAAGTTGAAGGGCTTCATTTCTCTTCTTTTCTCCACCAGAAAAACCAACATTTAGTTGTCTTTTAAGTCTATCCTCTGGAATTCCTAATATCTCTGACTTTTCTTTTACAAGCTTTAAAAAATCACCTGGTTTTATAGGATCTAAACCTCTAAACTTTCTGTTGCTATCTAAGGCTGTTTTAATAAAATTAATATTCGTAACACCTGGTATTTCAACAGGGTATTGAAATGCTAAAAATATACCTTTATTTGCTCTTTCATTTGGTTCAAGGGAGATTAAATCCTCCCCACAAAAATCGACTGAACCTTCAATTATTGTATACCCACTCTTGCCAGCTAGAACATTTGAAAGGGTTGATTTTCCTGAACCATTTGGACCCATAATCGCATGAACCTCTCCCTTTTTGATATCTAAATTAAGGTCATTTATTATTTTTTTATTTTCAACCTTAACAGAAAGATTTTGAATCTTAAGAAAATTATTCATTATCCTACACTTCCTTCTAAACTAACGCTAAGAAGCTTTTGAGCCTCTACTGCAAACTCCATAGGTAATTTTTGTAAAACATCCTTACAAAAACCATTAACTATTAGAGAGACAGCCTCTTCTTCATCCAGGCCCCTTTGCTGACAATAAAAAAGTTGTTCCTCTGATATTTTAGATGATGTAGCTTCGTGTTCAATAATTGATTCATAGTTTTTTGATTCTATATAAGGAATAGTATTTGCTGAACAACTATCAGTTAAAAGAAGGGAGTCACACTGAGTAAAATTACGACTATTTTTTGACTTAGGGTGAACAGAGACAAGACCTCTGTATGTATTAGACGAATTACCAGTTGAAATACCTTTGGAAATAATTCTACTGGATGTATTATTTCCTAGGTGAATCATTTTAGTTCCACTATCAACTTGTTGATAATTATTTGAGACAGCAATAGAGTAAAATTCACCGGAAGAATTATTACCTCTTAAAATACAACTAGGATATTTCCATGTAATTGCTGAACCTGTTTCTACTTGAGTCCATGATATTTTTGAATTATCACCCCTACAATCACCTCTTTTAGTTACAAAGTTATAGACGCCACCTTTTCCATTTTCATCGCCAGGATACCAGTTTTGAACAGTTGAATACTTAATTTCAGCACCCTCAAGAGCAACTAGCTCAACAACGGCAGCATGAAGTTGATGCTCATCTCTCATTGGGGCAGTACATCCTTCTAAATAGCTAACATAAGAGTCTTTATCTGCTATCACTAATGTTCTCTCAAATTGTCCAGTTCCAGCCGCATTGATTCTAAAATAAGTTGATAATTCCATAGGGCATCTAACGCCTGGAGGAATATATACAAAACTACCATCTGAAAAAACAGCTGAATTTAATGTTGAAAAGTAATTATCTGTTGTAGGCACAACTGAACCAAGGTACTTTTTTATTAGTTCTGGATAATCTTTTACGGCTTCTGAAAAAGAACAAAAAATTACTCCATCTTCTTTTAATCTTTCTTTAAATGTTGTTCCAACCGACACACTATCAAAAACAGCATCAACAGCAACTCCAGCTAACCATTCCTGTTCTTTTAATGGAATTCCAAGTTTATTATAAGTTTCCAAGAGCTTAGGATCAACATCGTCCAGACTTTCCAACTTTTCTGAATCTTTGGGTGCTGAATAGTAATAAGAGTCCTGATAATCAATTGATGGATATCTAACACTAGACCAATCAGGTTCAGTCATAGTTAACCATCTCTTGTAAGCGTCTAATCTCCAGTCAAGTAACCAGCTAGGTTCATTTTTTTTATTTGAAATAAACCTTATAACGTCTTCATTAAGACCCTTTGGTGCAAAATCAGATTCTATATCAGTCTCAAATCCAAACTCATAAGGGTCCTTAAAATCATTTTCTGATAGTTTCTCTTGGTTATCTGACACAGATTACTCCTTGACTTTTTTATTAAAAATATTTTCAAAAAAACTTATAAAACTTTCGACTTGTTCTTTGCTTGACCCCCATCCAAGACTTACTCTTATCGCACCTTTTTGCATACTTTGACTTATATTCATAGCTTTTAAAACGTGACTTACTTTCACTTTTCCTGAGCTACAAGCTGAACCAGAACTTACTGAAAACCCAGCTAAATCTAACCTCATTAACAATGACTCAGCCTTAAAATCTTCAAATGAAAAGAGAGAAGTGTTAGGTAATCGTTCCACATTATAACCAAAAATGTTAGCCCCTAAAGAGGACAAATTGTCCTCTAATAATTTTATTAACTCTTTAATTCTATTTCTTTCATCAGCCATATCTTTTATAACCGATGCGCATTCTCCAAATGAAATAATACCAAGAAGATTCTCTGTTCCTCCTCTAAGCCCAAATTCTTGACCTCCACCAGAGACTTTAGGAATTAAATCACTAATTTTATTATTTAGAACCAAGGCACCTGATCCTGAAAATCCACCTATTTTATGAGCAGAAATTGCCATTAAGTCGATCCCTAGTTGATCAAACGAAATATCAACTTTTCCAAAAGCCTGTACCGCATCACAAAACAAAATTCCGTTATAAGATTTAACAATTTTAGAAATTTCTTCAATTGGTTGAATAACACCTGTTTCGTTATTTGCATACATTACACAAACAAGTGCGGGTCCTTTTTTTAACAGAGACTCTAATAAATCAACCCTTATTAAACCATTTTTATCTACATCAAGAATATCTACGTTACAATTTAATAATTTTGCCGATTCAAACACGGCAATATGCTCCGTTGAATTAATAATTATCCTACCAGGGTTTTGATTTAAAGCTATATCTATTGCTTCAGTACCTCCGCTTGTGAAGATAATATTATCACTGGAAGTAGATAAAGAATTTGATATTTTTTCTCTCGAATCTTCAATAAGTGAGCGCATAGAGCGGCCCTCTTTATGAACAGAAGATGGATTCCCGTATGATCTAAGAACTTTATTTACTGAATCAACCGATTCAGGCCTGATAAGGGATGATGCGTTATAATCAAAATATATTCTAGAGTCTTTCATAAACTACTTTAACTCCAAAACTTTAGGGGGAGAGGACCTTCCTAAAACATTTCCAGCAATAATATCTTTTAGAGAAATTTGTCCAAGAAATAGCTCAATATGCCTACTTAATTCATCCCATAAATCATGAGTCAGGCATCTTCCAGATACTCCCGTGCACGATCCTGACTTAGAAACGCATCCTTTGGCCTCCATCCTACCTTCTACAATATTAACAATATCTGATATCATTATATTTTCTGGTGATGTGGATAGTTTATAGCCACCATTGGGGCCTCGAACACCAATGATTAAGTCGGAATTTTTTAGCAAAAGTAATATTTGTTCCAAATATGTTGAGGAGATATTTTGCCTAACAGCAATTTCTGTTATTTTAACAAGGGAATTCTCCTTAGCTAATGCAAGCTCGGTTAGAGCTAAAACTGCATATCTTCCTTTTGTAGTTAACTTCATAATTTAACCTAAATATAAATTTTTATTAAATTCTTATGCATCAATCATATCAATGTGATAGAAGACAATAAGAGTTATTGAGAGTTAAATATATTTTCCGAGTAATTTTGTCAAGAAATACAGAAAATCGTTTAATTTGTTAGGTTGTTAATACTATCATTATAGTAAGGATTTAAAAATGCCAGAAGTTATATATAGTGGGCCAGACGGTCGACTAGAAGGAAGAATTAATACAGTTGAAGGAAGAAGATCTCCTGTTGCTTTAATATTACATCCATTGCCTCAGTTTGGGGGTAATATGAATAACCCAATTATATATAACCTTTACCAAACGTTTTTAAAAAGAGGATTTTCAGTTTTAAGGTTTAACTTTAGATCTGTTGGAAAAAGCCAAGGAACTTTTGATCAAGGTATTGGTGAATTGTCGGATGCTGCTGCATCACTTGATTGGCTTCAATCCCAAGTCCCTGACTCAAGAGGCTGTTGGGTTGCGGGGTATTCTTTTGGTGCATGGATCGCAATGCAGCTCTTAATGAGAAGACCAGAAATTGAAGGATTCGTATCAATTGCACCTCCTGCAAACATGTATGACTTTAATTTTTTAGCTCCATGCCCATCTTCGGGTATAATTATTCATGGCCAAGAAGACAAGGTGGTGCCGGCAGAGGATGTCGAAAGACTTGTTGAAAAACTCCAGGCGCAAAAAAATATAGAAATTGAATACAATAGTATTCCGAAGGCTAATCATTTTTTTGAAAAAGAAGGT
>JABHUT010000016.1 GCA_018658685.1 Alphaproteobacteria bacterium | reverse complement strand
GAAGCTGTCCATCATTTAATAGAAAGTCCATTAATAATAAGTCTAGTGTCGATGACTTTCTTTTGTTACTAGATAAATGAGGTGTCGAATGATTAATTTGGAGAAAAAAAAAGTTTTACTAACTGGCGCTAGTGGCGGTATAGGAAAAGCTATTGCAATTGAACTTGCCTCACTAGGTGCTGATATATGCCTTACAGCTAGAAATGAAGAAGAACTAACAAAACTAAAAAATGAATTAGGTGGAAATTCTGATTATGTTTTAGCTGATTTATCAAATCATGATGAAATTGACGAACTTGTCAAAGAGGCAGAAGATAAATTAGGGCATATTGATATTTTAGTAAATAATGCTGGAATAACAGATGATAATCTTTTTCTTAGAATGTCTGATGATCAATGGAGTAAAGTTATTGATGTTAACTTAAGTTCAACTTTTAAAATCACTAAGGCGGCTGTTAAGGGAATGGTTAAAAGACGTTATGGGAGAATTATAAATATTTCCTCTGTAATAGGTGTTCTTGGTGGTGCTGGGCAAGCTAACTATTCTGCCTCAAAGGCTGCAATAATAGGAATGTCAAAATCATTAGCCCAAGAGTTGGGCTCAAGATCAATTACTGTTAATTGTATAGCGCCTGGTTTCATTGAAACAAATATGACTTCTGAATTAAACGATTCACGTAGAGATGAAATATTAAAATCGATTGTATTAAAAAGATTAGGATTACCAAATGATATTTCTGGAGCTGTGTCTTATTTAGCTTCAGATAGTGCGAGTTATATAACCGGGCAAACTCTCCATATAAATGGCGGAATGTTAATGGTTTAATTTATAGCTTAATTAATCAGATTCTTGTATAAGTAGATTCAATGTGCTAAGTCGCATTAATGTGATTCAGACTAATCAAATCTTGTTAATATTAAGAATAATTTAAAAGGAATATAAAATGAGCGATACACTAGAAAAAGTTCAAGCAATAGTAGTTGAACATTTAGGGGTTGATGCAGATAAAGTAACGGCTTCTGCAAGTTTTATTGAAGATCTTGGAGCTGACAGCTTAGATACTGTTGAGCTAGTAATGGCTTTTGAAGAAGAATTTGGTATAGAGATACCTGATGATGCAGCCGAGAGTATTCTCTCTGTTGGAGATGCTATTAGCTTTATTGACTCAACTAAAAGCTAGCATTTAATATAAATTGAATTCTTTATTACGTAGAGTTGTTATCACTGGTGTTGGGGCTGTAACTCCACTTGGAGGAGATACAAAATCCTCTTGGAGGAATTTAATAAATGGAAAGTCTGGCGCATCCTCGATTACTAGGTTTGATGCTAATGGTTTCCCGTGCACCATTGCATGTGAAGTTCCATTAGGCGGAGGAATATCTTCAAACGATGGCACTTTTAACCCAGATGATTGGGTTTCAACTAAAGATCAAAAAAAAGTCGATACTTTTATACTTTATGGAATTGCTGCTGCTGAAATGGCATTAAAGGACTCTGGTTGGCTTCCTGATGACGAAAATGATCAATACAGAGCAGGTGTTGGTGTTGGTTCAGGTATAGGAGGTCTTGCAAGTATAGAGAAAACATCACTTCTATTAAAAGAAAAAGGACCAAGAAGAGTTAGTCCTTTTTTTATCCCGGGTGCTCTAATTAATTTAGCTGCCGGGCAAATTTCAATTAGGAATAATTTAAAAGGCCCTAATTTAGCTGCTGTTACAGCATGCGCATCAGGTTCGCACTCAATAGGAGAGGGCGCGCAAATGATTAAAAGCAATAAAGCTGATTTAATGGTTGTTGGAGGCGCTGAAGCAGCTATTTGCCCTGTAGGAATGGCTGGTTTTTCTGCAAGCCGTGCATTAAGCACTAATTTTAATGATACACCGAAAAAAGCCTCTAGGCCATATGACACTGATCGAGATGGTTTTGTTATGGGTGAGGGGGCTGGTTTTATTGTCCTTGAGGAACTTGAGCATGCCTTGTCAAGAAATGCAGAAATTTACGGTGAATTAAAAGGGTATGGTGTTTCAGGTGATGCATTTCATATTACCTCACCTGCTGAAGATGGAGATGGTGCTTATAGATCTATTTTAATGGCTTTGAATGAATCCGGAATTACAGCTGGGGAAATTGATTATGTTAACGCTCATGGTACTTCTACTCCTTTAGGTGATGAAATAGAGTTAAGAGCGGTAGAAAAAGCTTTTGAGGGTAAAGTTGATGGTTTATCAATGTCATCTACTAAATCCTCAACAGGACATCTTCTTGGAGCTGCTGGAGCTGTTGAGGCAGTATTTAGTATAATGTGCTTAAGAGAAAATATTATACCGCCTACATTGAACTTAGATAATCCCTCTGTAAAAACAAAAATTGATTTAGTACCTCATGAAAGTAAAAAAAAGGAAATTAATTCTATTTTATCAAATTCTTTTGGATTTGGAGGAACTAATGCTTCCTTAATTTTCTCACGCTACTATAATTGATTTTATGATTAATAATCTGAAAAATGATAGAAGGGGAATTTTGTTAGTTTTATCATCTCCTTCTGGAGCTGGAAAGACTTCGTTATCAAGAGAACTATTAAAAAGGAATAAAAACCTTTTTTTGTCAATTTCATATACAACTCGACCCCCAAGGCCAGGAGAGGTCGATAAAAGTGATTATTACTTTATTGATGAAAGTAAATTTAATGAAATGTTAGAGAACAATGAATTTTTAGAGTCTGCAAAAGTTTTTAATCATTATTATGGGACACCAAAAAAACCTATATTAGAAGCTGTAGATAATGGTAAAGACGTTCTATTTGATATTGATTGGCAAGGAACACAGCAGTTAATGAATTCACTTCAGGATGATTTAATTAAAGTTTTTGTATTACCTCCAACTGCCAGAGAACTTGAAAAAAGACTTTTAAAAAGAAACCAGGATACTGATAAGACGGTAAAAGATAGAATGTCAAAAGCTTCTAACGAAATAAGTCATTACGCTGAGTATGACTATATTATTATCAATGAGGATTTTGAAGATAGCTTGGTTAATATAGAATCTATACTTATTGCCGAAGGATTAAAAAGATCTCGTCAGCTTAATATACAAGATATTATTAATAATTTATTGAATGACCTTTAGTTTTTCATATACATCAGATAAATTACAAAAGTCATCTATCGTTAAGTTTTGAGCTCTTAACTTTGGATCAATTCCTGCTTTCTTAGCTAGCTCCTCTCCATCTATTCCAAGCTGACCCAAGCTCTTTTTTAGGGTCTTTCTTCTAAATCCAAAAGCGGCAGATACAATTTTTTTAAAATTCGCTACCGAGGGCTTTACTATATTATTCTTCGGTCTAATTTTTATAACTGTGGACATTACTTTTGGCTCAGGAATAAAGCAAGTTGGCTTTATATCACATATTTTTTCAATATAAGCCCTCCATTTAATTAACACACTCAATCTTCCGTATTGTTTAGAGTTTACTTCCGCTAACATTCTATCGGCCACTTCT
>JABHUT010000080.1 GCA_018658685.1 Alphaproteobacteria bacterium | reverse complement strand
CAGATTATAATCGGACATTGCCTTATGTTTTACATCAATATGTTTTAAATTTTTCTTTTTTATTAACTTTAAACTTTTGATAATAAATTTAATTTGGCTTTCAATCATAAAAATAATTGAGACATGACCAGTATTAGTATTTGGCCCATAGCACATAAAAAAGTTAGGGAATTCTGAAACCATCACGCCTTTATATGCTTCGGCACCATTGCTCCAAACGTCGTCTAAATCTTTATTGTTAAGGCCTATAATTTTTACTGGTGATATAAAAATATTTGTTTCAAATCCTGTTCCATAAATAATTACGTCTAAATTATTTTCCTTACCATCGCTTGTTATAACTGAATTTTCATTAAATTTTGTTATTGATTCAGTTTGAAGGAATACGTTTTTTTTCTCAAGTGTTGGAAAAAAATCATTCGTTGGTATTACCCTTTTACATCCAACTGGGTAGTCTGGCATTAATTTATCTCTTAGAGATTTATCAGAAATTTGAGCATCCAATAACATCTTTTGTCCTAGCTGATACATCGAGGACATATTTTTAATTTGAAAGCCTGTCGTTAGATTAGATATTATTCTCTCTATAGCGGATAGCATTTTATTTTTATTAACAAAGAAGGCAAAATATAACCGTTCAGACATTAAATATTCATAATATCTATAAATTTTTCCAAAGAATGGCATATTTTTTAATAGCCATTTTTCAATATCACTAAATTTACGATCAGGTTTAGGAAGTATCCAGTTTGGAGTTCTCTGAAAAATTATCAATTCTTTTACTTCATTCGCTATTTTTGGAATGAATCCAACTGCACTTGGGCCTGTACCAATAACACCAACTTTTTTTCCCTTTAAGTCACAGGAATGATCCCATTCTGCACTATGAAAAGAAGTACCTTTAAAGTTATCCGATCCATCAAATACTGGTTTTGTAGGTTTATTTAGTTGTCCTAGGCCGCTAACTAATGTTTTGGTTTTATAAATACTTCCATTAGAAATAAACACATTCCATAAACTTTCATTTGAATCAAACTCGGCCTTAATAACTTCAGTATTGAATTTTATATGAGGTCTGATTTTATACTTCTCTGTTACCATTTCTAAGTAATCTAATATCTCGCTTTGTTCAGGATATTTTTTTGACCAATTTGGATTTAGTTCAAATGAAAAAGCATAAAAATGAGAAGCTACATCACAGCATAATCCAGGATAAGTATTATCTCGCCACGTACCCCCTACAGCCTGTTTTTTTTCTAAAACTAAAAATGAGGAGATATTAGCTTTTAATAAATTAACAGCCATACCTATACCGGAAATACCTGCTCCAAGAATAATTGAATCATATATCTTATTGTTATTACTATCCATCTTTGGCAGACTATATTTACGAAGTAGATTTGCAAGAAAAATAAGTTATAAAGTTAAAAAAGGAATTTTATGAAAGCAGTAAATTATTCAGAAGGTAGGGTTAACGTTATAAATACGCCAAAGCCTACAGGGGAAGGTATCCTAGTGAATATTTCTTCATGTGGTATTTGCGGCACTGACATGGATATGCTCAATAATAAGGGTCATTTTTCTCACATAGCTGGTCATGAAATGTCCGGAAGATTAACTGATGGAACCTTGGTTGCAATTGAACCTTTAGATTATTGCGGTGGTTGTTCGGAGTGCAAATCGGGTAATTATAATCTTTGTTCAAACGAGAAATTTCAAATGATTGGTTTAACTTCTAATGGAGGAATGGCAGAGCAAATAATAGTTCCAGAGCATTGTTTGGTAAAACTAGATCAAGAAATTGATCCGACAACATCTTGCCTTATAGAGCCAATCGCAGTTGCAGTTCATGGTTATGTTATAACTCAGACGCAATCAAATCATAGAGTAGCAGTTGTTGGTGGAGGCTCAATAGGCCAATGCGCAGTTTTTGCTGCAAAAGCAATGGGATGTGAAGTTGATCTCCATGCCAGATATGACCACCAAATGGAGGCAGCAGAGTTTTGCAATGTAAAAGTTCCTTCTGGTGTTTATGATAGAGTAGTTGATTGTGTTGGTTCAGCTGAATCCCTTGAAACTTGTGTTAAACTATTAAAACCACAAGGAAAAATTATTGGGCTAGCTGTTGCATGGGACGATATTAAGATACCTGGATTTGGAGCAATTAATAAAGAGGCTTCATATCATGCCTCTCGCTGTTATGGTCTTGGACCTAACGGAAGAGATATAGACATTTCAGCAAAAATGCTCTTTGATTTTCCTGAGCTTGTTTCTAAGATCATCACACATAGATTTCCGATTGATTCTGCCGTTGAGGCATTTAAAATAGCGGATGATAGAAAATCAGGATCGATAAAGGTAGTTTTAGATATAAATATCTAATCTATAAATTTAACAGCGGAAATAATTTGAGTAAATATTATAATATTGATGATTTGAGGCTTTTAGCGAAAAAAAGAGTACCTCGTGCTGTTTTTGATTATGCCGATGGTGCAGCGGAAGATGAAAGCACTAAAGAAAATAATGGAAATGCTTTTAAAAAATGGAAATTTATTCCTGATGTACTGATCGATGTTTCTGAAGTTGAGACTCAAACAAAAGTTCTAGGGACTGAAATGCCCTATCCCTTTGCCTTAGGACCTACAGCAATTTCATATCTTTTTCATCACTCAGGTGAGCCAGCAGTAGCTAGAGCTGCTTCAAAAAAAAACTTTCCTTCAACTTTGTCTTCAATAGCAAGTACAAATATTGAAGATTATGCAAAGTCTTCTAATGGATCAGTATGGTTCCAGATGTATGTATGGAAGAACAGAGAAATTAGTTATGATTTTATTAAAAGGTGTAAAGAGAGTAATTATAAAGCAATAATGTTAACAGTTGATGTTCCTGTTGGTGGAAAAAGAGAGAGAGACCTTAGGAGTGGAATGACAGTACCGCCTAAGTTAACGATAGCATCGATAATTGATGCAGCATTTCACCCATCTTGGTGGTGGAATTTTATATTTGGGCCAAAGATTGGATTTGCCAATGTAAAAGAACGCTTTACTGGAAAAAAACAAAAACTTAACAATATTATGACTTACATGAATCAGCAATTTGATCCTTCTGTGACATGGGATGAGGCTAAAGAAATTGCAAATATGTGGGGAGGGCCTTTTGCAATTAAAGGATTAATGACACCTGAGGATGCAGAAAAAGCTATAGAGATTGGAGCTTCAGCAATTGTAATTTCAAATCATGGTGGTAGGCAACTGGATAGCGCTGCTGCTCCAATAGATGTATTGCCTGAAATCGCTAAGCAAGTAAATGGAAGAGCGGAAATATTGATTGATGGAGGAATTAGAAGAGGTTCTGATATAGTAAAAGCTGTTGCCCTTGGTGCAGATGCCTGCTTAATTGGAAGACCTTGGGTTTATGGTTTAGCCGCAAAAGGAGAGAAGGGTGTTGAAACAGTTATTGATGTTTTGGCTTCTGAGGTAAAAAGAACACTTCAGCTACTTGGCTGTAAGAGTATTAAGGATGTTAAAAGAAGACATGTTCGATTAAATAAATCTTTTATAGAAAATTCAGACTAAATATGTACCACGAAAAAATTAATAACTACGAGCAAAGTGCTAAAAATGAATCTGATTTAGGGTTTGATAGCGAGAGATTATCATATATTCCCAAATATTTTTCTTCATACATAGATAAAGGTAAACTTCCAAATTTTACCTTATTGGTTGCCCGTAATAACGAAATTGCGCATTTATCATCTCAAGGCTTTTCTAGTGTTGAAGATAATAAGCCTATTACAAATGACTCTATTTATAGATTCTATTCCATGACAAAGCCTATAACTTCTGTTGCAATAATGATGCTTTATGAAAAAGGGCTTTTACGTTTGGAGCATGAAGTCTCGAGATATCTCCCTGAGTTTAAGGATATAAAAGTATGGAAAGAAGGTACCGCAGAGAATTATTCAACGCGAGAACCCTCTCAGCCAATTCTTATTAAAGATTTACTGACTCATACGTCAGGTCTTAGTTACGGCTTTATGACTGGGCATCCAGCTATAAAACTTTATACTACCTCAGGAATTGCATCAGCTAAGAATTCTAAAACAAGGATAGAAATGGATCTCGAGGAGTTTTCTAACACCGCAGCATCCTTACCACTATTATTTGATCCTGGATCACAATGGCACTATTCAATTTCAATTGATATTTTAGGTCGTATTATAGAGGTTATTTCTGGCGAAAAATTTGATAGTTTTCTTAAAAAAAATATTTTTGGCCCTTTAAATATGACTGATACGGATTTTTCAGTTCCTGAAGATAAACATCATAGGTTCGTTGATTGCTATCAAGAACTTGTTTCTAAAAGTGGGAATAAATTAAAACGTTGTTTCACAGGTGGTGAAGATATTTTTTCAAAACCAAGAAATTTTTTGTCTGGAGGTGGCGGACTTTGTTCAACACTCGCGGATTATGCTAATTTTTGTCAAATGTTGCTTAACGATGGCGATTATATGGGAAAAAGAATCCTTTCTCCAATTACGGCAAGGTATATGAGAAGAAATCATCTCCCAGAAAACAAAACAATGAATGATATGGGTGATGAAAGTTTTTCAGAGGTTAGGTATGATGGAGCCGGCTTTGGTCTTGGATTTTCGCCTCTTATTAATTCAGTTAAAGCTCTCAGCCCTGCTTCAGAAGGTTCGGTTTCTTGGGGTGGAATGGCAAGTACTTTTTTTTGGGTCGACCCTAGAGAGAATTTTTTTACAATTCTTTTGACGCAATTAATACCTTCAGGTCGATATCCTATAAGACCACAAGCCCAAACACTTGTTTATTCGGCATTAATGGATCTTAAGAAAAATAGCTAGACTTTCATATTTAATAAATGTAAGTTGTTTTTACCTTGAAAGAGGACGTGGTGATTTGAGCCAGTCGGCTTGCGGCCACGTAAAAGAAATCGCTAAAAATGACTGGGGGATACCCGGGTAATTCCGGGTTTTTTTATCTCTCAGTAAAAAAAAGGAGATAAAAATGACTATTGAAAGTAAAAATCCAGAAACTATTGCCCTCCATGCAGGATGGCGTTCGGACCCAACTACAAACTCAGTTGCAGTCCCTATTCATCAAACAACAAGTTATCAATTTGACTCAACAGAGCATGCCTCAAATCTTTTTGCATTATCTGAATTAGGAAATATTTATTCTAGAATAATGAATCCTACCTGTGATGTCTTAGAGCAAAGAGTTGCTGCTTTAGAGGGAGGCGCTGCTGCACTAGCCGTATCATCTGGTCAGACAGCAACGGCTTATGCATTACAAAATCTTGCAAAAGCTGGTGATAATATTGTTTCTTCAACTGACCTTTACGGAGGAACCTGGAATCAATTGAATAATACCTTTAAGAATATGGGTATAGAGGTTCGGTTTGTAGATCCAAAGGATCCAAATGCATTCGCAGAGGCAACTGATGACAAAACTCGTGCATATTTTGCTGAAACGCTTCCAAATCCAAAACTTGAGGTTTTTCCTATTAAGGAAGTATCTGATATTGGCAGAAAATTTGGAATTCCTCTAATTATTGATAATACTGCGGCACCTATTTTATGTAAGCCTTTTGAACATGGTGCAGCCGTTATTGTTTACTCTACAACTAAATATATAGGTGGTCAT
>JABHUT010000079.1 GCA_018658685.1 Alphaproteobacteria bacterium | reverse complement strand
ATGAAAAACGACCAATTTTGCTAGACGTGGTAAAAAGAACTGCCGAGCAGTGTTTTATGCCATTGACCGTTGGCGGCGGCGTTTCATCAGTTGCTGATGTGCAACAACTTCTCTCATCAGGAGCAGACAAGGTCTCAATTAATACATCTGCTGTAAAAAACCCTAAACTTATTAAAGAGGCAAGTAATATATTTGGAAGACAGTGTATAGTTATTGCGATTGACGCTAAAAAGACAGGTGAAAATCTATGGGAAATTTTTACTCATGGCGGAAGGAGTTCAACAGGTATTAGCGCGGTAGAGTTTTCTAAGAAAGTTTCAGATCTTGGTGCTGGGGAAATTTTATTGACCTCTATGGATAGGGATGGGACAAGGTCTGGTTATGATATTGATCTTTTAAAGGCTGTTGGATCAGCTGTAAATATCCCAGTTATAGCTTCAGGGGGAGTTGGCTGCATTAAAGATTTAATAGATGGGGCAACTGAGGGAGGTGCTAGCGCAGTATTAGCGGCCTCAATTTTTCATTTTGGAGAGTCCTCTATAAGGCAAGCAAAGGAAGAAATGGCAAGTGCTGGTATTTCTATAAGGTTTTAACTAATATAATGAAAGGGTATAAACATGTCAGATGATATTAAAATTTTAGAAGATCTTTGGAGGGTTATAGAAGAAAAATCATCATCACAAGATAAAGACTCCTATACAAAAACTATGCTTGAGAAAGACACAAATACACTGGCTAGAAAAATGGGTGAAGAGGCCATAGAGACAATTGTGGCCGCCATAGGACAATCTAGGGGGGATGCAATCAACGAAAGTGCTGATTTATTATATCACTGGCTTTTACTGATTAAGAAATTGGATATAAATCCAAATGAGGTATACCGAGAACTTGCAAACAGAAGGAAGATCTCAGAATAAGAGCAATGAAAAACACAGAAGAGAATTTAAGCCTACACAAGAAAATTAGTCAATTTGATTGGTCTGAGTTATTTAAAACTAAAAATACTCCACTTAATGAGGAAGAATATAAATCAATAAAAAATCTTGTTGAAAATACCTCAATTGATGAGGTAAATAATATTTATATTCCATTGTCTAGTCTTTTGAACAATCATTTTTCAAGCCTTAAGGGCTTAAGCAATAGTTCTGATAAGTCCTCAGGGGCCGTATTGAAAACCCCTCCCTTCATAATTGGTGTTGCCGGGTCTGTGGCCTCTGGAAAGTCAACATTTTCAAAAATTATGAAAGAGGTGATGCTGATTAAGTATAAGAATTATAAAATAGATATTGTTACAACAGATGGCTTTCTTTACCCAAACTCATATTTACAAGAAAGAAATCTGATGGGAAAAAAGGGATTCCCTGAGAGTTATGATGTTAATTCTCTTTTTAAATTTTTATCAAAAGTAAAGAAATCTCAAGAAAAAGTTTATGCACCTATTTACTCTCACCAGGTTTACGATGTTCTTCCTTCAGAACAGTTCAGCGTTGATAGACCGGATATTTTAATTTTAGAAGGTATAAATGTTCTTCAGGAACAAAAGATAAAAGAAGATAAGTCCGATACTATATTTTCGGATTTTTTTAACTTTTCAATTTTTATTGATGCAAGGGAAAATTATTTGAGCGAATGGTTCTTGAAAAGATTTTTATCTTTAAGATCTAAGGCTGTTAATAACAAGGATGACTATTTTCACAAGTATGCTTTCATAAGCGATAGCGATGCTATATCAATGGCAAAAACAATATGGGAAAAAATTAACTTAAAAAATTTAAATGAAAATATTCTACCAACAAAAAAAAACGCGGACTTAATCTTAAAAAAAAATAAAGACCACAAAATTAATGAAATATGGTTAAGAAATACTTATTTATGATAATATAAAAAAATGACAAACAAAATTAAAATATCAGTAGTCGGTGCTGCGGGACGAATGGGTTCTCAGATAATGGATCGTGCCTTAGATTCAGAATTGTTTCAACTTGTTGGGGCTATAGAGGCCAATGGATCCAGCCATATAGGCAAAGATATTTCCACAATAATAGGCGGTGATAAAACAGGCATTATCATTACTGACAATGCTCTTGAGGTTGTTATTAGTTCTGATGCTGTAATAGATTTTAGCTCACCTCTATCGACAGTATCTATATGTGAATTAACTGCGCAAGCTAGAAAAGTTCATGTTATCGGGACAACAGGATTTAATGCTAAACAGGAAGAGCAAATCTTGGCTGCAGCAAGGCATGCCACAATTATCAAATCAGGAAATATGAGCCTAGGAGTTAACGCTTTGCTTGGAACGGTTGAGCTTCTTTCTAATTCATTAGATAATTCTTGGGACATAGAAATATCAGATGCCCATCACCGCGATAAAGTCGATTCACCCTCTGGGACAGCCCTTGATTTAGCAGGGGCAGCAGCACTCGGGCGATCTGTAAACCTAGATTCTGTAAAAGACATTTCAAGAAACGGAAATAATCTAAAAAGAAAAAAAGGTGATATAGGGATAACCTCTATAAGAGGAGGATCTATTGTGGGCGATCACTCTGTTATATTTGCTGGAGAT
>JABHUT010000015.1 GCA_018658685.1 Alphaproteobacteria bacterium | reverse complement strand
TGAATTTAATCTTGATGATGTTGTTGAAATCTTTAAAAGGACTCCTTACATAGCCGATTTAAAACCTGGCGGTCAATATGTTGCAAAAGATGTTTATGAGGCAGGTGGTGTACCCATAATTATTAAAACCTTATTCGAAGGAGGTTATATACATGGAGATTGTTTAACGGTTACTGGTAAAACTCTAGAAGAAAATTTAGATTCTGTTGAGTTTAATTATGATCAAAAAGTCATAAGGCCATACAATAATCCTCTTAGCCCAACAGGTGGAGTAGTTGGTTTGAAAGGTAACCTTGCTCCTGATGGAGCCATAGTTAAGGTCGCCGGTATGGAAAATACTTTTTTTGAGGGAATAGCTAGGTGTTTTGATTGTGAAGAAGATGCTTTCAAATGTGTTTCTGAAAAAGGATACAGTGAAGGTGATGTTATAGTAATAAGATATGAGGGTCCAAAAGGTGGTCCTGGAATGAGAGAAATGCTCTCGACAACCGCAGCTTTGTCTGGACAGGATATGGGTGGAAAGGTTGCACTCATAACCGATGGAAGGTTCAGTGGGGGAACAAGAGGGTTGTGTGTAGGCCATGTAGGACCAGAAGCTGCAGTAGGTGGACCAATCGCCTTGATAAAAGATGGCGATAAAATCGTTATTGATGGCGATAAAGGAATAATTAATGTTGATGTTACAGATGAAGAATTTTCTAAAAGAAGAAAATTTTGGAAGCCAAGAGGCACCGATTATAATAGCGGAACCTTATGGAAGTACTCTCAGACTGTTGGATCTGCTCAAAAAGGTGCTATTACTCATCCTGGAGCTGACGAAGAAACACATATTTATGCTGATATTTAAATATTAAATAATTTTATTCTATCTCAATTAAGATTGGTACATGGTCAGAGGGCTTATCTTTATCCCTAACCGTTTTATCAATGTAAACATTTTTCATTTTGTCGGCTGCTAAGGGAGATGTTAAAATATGATCTATCCTAATTCCATTATTTCTTTGCCATGCACCTCTTTGGTAGTCCCAAAAAGTATAGTTACCTGGTTCATTGTTGAATTGCCTAAAGGAATCTAAAAAGCCAAGCGATAATATTTCTCGGTAAGCTTTTTTTGTTTCAATTTTAAATAAAGCATCATCTTTCCATGCTTCAGGATTGTGAACATCTTCTTCTTCCGGAATAACATTAAAATCGCCTAAGATAATAAATATCTCTTCATTAAGAAGAGTTTCTTTTAGATGTAATTTTAATTTTCTCATCCATTCTAGTTTATAATCGTATTTTGGTCCTGGCGCTGGATTTCCATTTGGCAAATAAATATTAGCTAACCTTACCATTCCAATATCAGTTGAATGAACTGTTTCTATATACCGAGCTTGTTCATCACTATAATTGGGAATTCCTTTATATGTTTCTTCAATGAGGTATTTCGATAAAACAGCAACACCATTGTAGCTTTTTTGTCCGTGTATTTGAACATTATAACCCATTTCTTCAAAAGGACTTATTGGAAAATCTTTATCTACAACCTTTGTTTCTTGAAGACATAAAATATCTGGGTTTTCTAGTTTTAACCAATCTAAAATATTACTAATTCTAGATCTTACAGAGTTTACATTCCAGCTTGCGATTTTTACCATATTTACATAGAGAAAGAAGTGCCGCAACCACATGAAGAAGTTGCATTAGGGTTTTTTATTTCAAAAGATTGACCGATTAAATCATTTTTATAATCGATAATCGATCCTTCTAGATAGGGAATTGAAACTTCATCAATTAATACTTTTGCTCCATTTTCCTCAAGCAATAAATCGCCCTTATCGAGTTCTTTTACTAGATCAAATTGATAAGAAAAGCCTGCACAGCCTCCACCTAAAACTGATATTTTTAGGATAAGACCTTTTTCTTGAGAAGAAATTATATTTTTAATTTTTTCTGCAGCATTTTTACTAATTGATATGTTATTCGTATTTTCCATTAGTTACCTGGTAAACTTCCCGCTCCTAATCTTCCAAGGTTTCCAAAGAGTTGCTGAATTACAGTTAGCTCTCTTCCTCTAGTTGGAGTCTGTCTATCAACATATGATATAACCTTTCCATCCTCTAAGCCATAATATTTTAAATTATTAACCTTATCGGCATCATTAAATGTAATTGCTAATACCCTTCTATCAGTAACTTCAGGGTGATAAAAAGCAATTGTTTCAGCTTTACTGTATATATAATACCAAGTTGAGGCATCAATTGCAGAGGTGGTTGATGGTGATCCTAGTATATCCAGAACATCACTTGAAATTGTTTGATCAAGAGTAATTTTGTTTAAAAGTTCTTCATCAAAAACATAACCTCTATTTTCTATAATTGGAGAGACTATTGATGAGCAAGATGATCCAAAAATGCATAAAAAGACAAAAATATATTTTTTAATTACATTATTCATGAGATAAAAGTTAAACCTTAATTAATATAAGTATAGAAATGGTCTGTTCTTTGATATTTGTCAATCATAGTGGAAAGAAATGTTTAAAAAAATTATAAATATTATATCGTCTTTTATGAATTCAGGGCCTAATTATTCTCTACCGCACGGTATATTGTACAAAAGAATCCTTAAATCTTCATATGATAAGTTTTTTTACGTTGACTTAAAGGTGCCCGATACAATTGATGGTCGTTTTGATATTATAATTTTACATATATTTGTTTTTATTAAAATTTTTGAGAATTCGGGCGAGTTAGAAAAAAATTTTACACAGAAACTTTTTGATCTATTTATGATTGAAGTAGAATCATCATACAGAGAAATGGGAATTAGCGATCAATCGTTTGGAAAAAAAATGAAAATAGTGATCGAATCTTTTTACGGAAGAACAAAAATGTATGATCAAAACTTCGATAATGAAGAAAAGTTTTGTGAATGTTTATTAAGAAATATATGGC
>JABHUT010000078.1 GCA_018658685.1 Alphaproteobacteria bacterium | reverse complement strand
TGGCTTATTGCTAGAATATTTGATGCATTAACCGATCCACTCATTGGATATTTGGGTGATAGAACAAAAACACGTTGGGGAAGAAGAAGGGTGTGGATGGTTGCATCGATACCAATTCTGGTTCCTGCTGTTTATTTTTTATTCTTTCCTAATGAAGATACTGTTACAGCATCATATCTTTTATTTTGGTTAGTAATGTTTTGGCTTGGTTGGACAATGTTACTTATCCCTTATTATGCTTGGGCAGCAGAATTATCACCTGATTATAATGAAAGAACAACCATAACTGCTTGGAGAAGTTGGCTAGGCATGGCCGGTAACGTTTTAAGTAAGTCTATTCCAACTCTTGCTTTATTCTTTTTCGCTTACGGAGGAACTAGGGAAGTGGTTCATATGTTAGGGATTTTCATGATAATTCTTATACCCCTAACAATTTTACTAACTGTGTCTAATGTTGATGAGAAAATTGATTATGTTCCACCTAAATTATCTCTTATTGAAGGGCTAAAAATAATGTGGAAAAATTCTCCCTTTAAAAGGTTAGTTCTAGCTTTCTTTCTTCATACGACAGGAGTTGCTGTATCAAGCGCTACCTTTATATTTTTTATTAGAGGGGTTCTTCAAGAAGAAAAAGCTGGAATAGCATTACTTCTCTCATATTATACCATAACTCTTTTTGCTATACCGCTCTGGGTAATAATAAGTAAAAAAGTTGGCAAACATTGGGCCTGGACTTTTGGTTTGTTATGCTTTGTTTTTACCAATCCATTTTATATGTTGTTAGGGGAAGGAGATATTTATTGGATGATGATTGGGTTGATGATTACTGGATTTGGTGGGGCTACGAGTTATGTTATTCCGCATTCCATGAAGGCCGATGTAATTGATCTAGATAAATTGAATTCAGGTGAGGATAGGGCAGCATCTTTTTTTGCGGTTTGGTCTTTTATAACAAAAATATCTTATTCATTTGGTCCTTGGTTTGCATTTATGATGTTGGCTTATATAGGTTTTGATCCTACTCCAGGGGTGGTTAATGAAGGTAATAATATCTTAGGATTGAAATTAGTTTACTCATTTAGTACTTCAATATTTTTTATTGCAACTATTCTAGTTCTTTATAAGTATCCTTTAACCCAAGCTAGGCATGAAGAGTTAAGAAAAGAGCTTGAGGGAAAAACCTCAATTTAGATTTAGGGCTTATACATTTTCTCTATGATAAACATCACCATCTTGCCGTTTTTCTCTATAAAAATGGATAATTAAAAATCTAATCTAGTTCAAATAAATTGATTTAATTATTTTAAATTTAGCCACAGATGGTGATAACCTCTCAACATACTTGAACTCGTTCTCTGGTTTTTAGCATCTTTTAAAGGGGTAACCTCCTCAAATCGATTGAGCAATCCTTCAAGTGCATATTTTCCCTCTAGTCTAGCAAGAGGAGCACCCATACAAAAATGAATACCATGTCCAAAGGTATGGTGATCTTTATTTTGTTTACGATCAAGCCTGAATTCTTCAGGATTCTCATAATGGTTAGAATCCCTGTTTGCTGATCCCATTATAGCAAAAACATTTTCACCTTTTTTTATAATTTGGCCTGATAATTCAGTATCTTCAGTTGCTCTTCTACTTACCCAATGTACTGGAGAATCAAAACGAAGAGTTTCTTCAATAGCGGCATCCACAAGGCTTTTGTCTTTTCTTAACTCTTTCCATATATTTGGATTATATGAAATATGATTTAACATATTGCTTAATAAATTTGTTGTTGTTTCATTTCCGGCAATTAGTAATAACATATTAAACCCTGCAATTGTATTATCATCCAGGGTTTCACCATCTACTTCTGCATTTACAACCTTACTTATAAGATCGTCTCCAGGGTTTTCTTTTCTTAAGGGTATAAGCGATAAAAAATAATTTCTCATATTTATTATTTCAGGCATTCTCTTTTCTATTTCTGTTTCACTTCCAGTTCCTGTTAAAGCATCTGACCATCTTTTAAAATCATCTTTTCTCTCAAATGGTATTCCCATTAGCTGCGAGATAACGGAAATAGGAAGTGGAATAGTAAATTCATGAGCGATATCAACTGGTTTTGATATGTCTAATTTATTTAATAAATCGTTAGACATACTCCTTACTTCATTTTCCATTAACTTTATTGCACGGCTTGTAAAAGCTTTATTCATAATTGCTCGAAGTTTAGAATGTCTAGGAGGGTCATCAGTTAAAAGTGGTAATGAGATTTCATGATCTCTTTCACCCATAGCAGCTGATGAAAATAATTTAGGATCTTTTAGAACCAGATGAACATCTTTGTATCTAGATATCACCCAAGCATTTACATCCTCGGCCCACCAAATTGGATTATTTTCTCTCCAATTTTTATAATCAGGATAAGGATCAATTAATCTTTCTTTAGTGACAAATTCCATTTTTTCTAACAATAAATATTTATTTTATAATTTAAGTTTGAGGTTTATACATTTTTTCCCTGTAATAAACATCATCATCTTGTCTTTTTCCTCTATGACAATCTGAGTCATCAAAATATGGATCATTTGTTGGTTCAGTTCTTGACCAATCATTAACTTCTGATCTGTAAGCTACCTTCCAAACTCCATCTCTTCTTTCATAACGATCAAGATATCTTCCAGCAATAATAACATCGGTTTTTACCCCATTCTCAATAGTTTTGTGATAGGCATTAAAATATATTTCACCATAAGCTGTATTTTCATCATCATCATCAAATTCAATTAATGAGTTTCCTATCATATGATGATTAGCTATATGATCCTTTAAAGCATCCATACAAAATGTTGCAAATGTATCAGGGTCGGTTTTAATGAATCCATAATCACAATATGCATCATCATGAAAAACTGATCGAAAGACATTTTTGTCTAAACGATCTAAGCCACGCATATATTTACAAACAAGATCATAAATTTCAGATTTTGATATAACTTTTTCTAATTTTTTTTCCATAACTTATTCCTCAAAATATGATTCAATCATTTCATGAAAACGATGGACTCGTTTCTCTTGTCCTGCAAAATATGCACCATTAAAACCCCTAGAGCGTAATCCATGTTGTTGAAATATAAAGAC
>JABHUT010000077.1 GCA_018658685.1 Alphaproteobacteria bacterium | reverse complement strand
TTTTCTCCAAATCTTCCAAAAACTCGTTCTGGTAAAATTATGAGAAGAATATTAAGAAAAATAGCAGCAAATGACTATGAGGATTTAGGTGATATATCTACTTTAGCTGAACCAAGTGTTGTTGATGATTTAATAAAGAATAAACAAAATAATTAGTATGAAAAAAATGAAAGCAATAATAGTTTCAGAAAATAAAGAGCTAATTTGGGCAGATTCTGAAAAGCCTGAGATTTCAGATAATGAGGTGTTAATTAAAATAAAGGCAACTGCTGTTAATAGAGCTGATGTTGTTCAAAAAAAGGGCTTTTATCCTCCCCCACTAGGCGCAAGTGAAATTTTGGGACTTGAATGCAGTGGAATAATTGAAGCTATTGGTAAAAATGTAAAAAAAAGAAAAGTTGGTGAGCAAGTCTGTGCTCTTTTGGCCGGTGGTGGATATGCTCAATATGCCTCATGCCCTGAAGAGCAGGCAATTCCAGCTCCGGAAGGTATTTCATTAACAAATTCGGCTTCATTGCCTGAGGTTTTTGCGACTTGCTGGTTAAATTTATTTCACGAAGCAAATATGAAAGAAAATGATATTGTTTTGTTACATGCAGGTGCAAGCGGGATAGGAACAGCAGCAATTCAACTTTGTAACTTATTTAATTGCAAGTCATTTGTTACAGCAAGTACACATGAAAAAATTTCTTACTGTATTAAGCTTGGAGCAGAAAATGGCTCATTAAGAAGTAATAAACCTTTTGATGACATCAAAAATTGGGCGCCCGATGGGGTGGATATTATTCTCGATCCAGTTGGAGGAAGCTATTTTCAAGATAACCTAAATGTTTTATCGATAGAAGGCAGATTGTTACTAATAGGTTTAATGGGTGGTACAAAATCTGAAATTAATCTTGGTCAAGTATTGATGAAACGTCAAAAAATTATTGGATCTACTATAAGAGCAAGAAGCTCAATCGTAAAAGGTAAGGTAATGAATGATTTACTCGAAAAAGTCTGGCCACACTTTAAATCAAAAAAAATAAAACCAATTATTTACAAGACTATGAGCATTGAAAATGCAAATCAAGCTCACGAAATAATGGAAAAAGATGAAAATATTGGAAAATTAGTTTTAAAAATTAATTAAGATCATCTATCTGCTTTTAAGAATTTCAGAACCATCTATTAAAGATTGAGAAAACTTATCAAATAATTCATCTATTTGTTCTTCCGTTATTATTAAGGGCGGGCAAACAGCCAAAGTATCTCCAATAGCTCTTACTATTAAACCATTTTTATGAGCACACTCAGCAATAACTGGTCCCGCACTACCGACTGGGTCGAATTGTTTTGAAGGAGATTTATCATGCACAACCTCAACGGCTCCCATTAAACCTACTCCCCTTGCCTCGCCAACAATATCAATCTCTTCAAGCATTTTTAATCTTTTTTGAAAATGCGGCTCTAAAATAGGAACCCTTTCCATTAGCTTGTCATCTTCAAGAATTTTTATATTTTCTAGTGCAACAGCACATGCGACTGGATGAGCACTAGCAGTAAAACCACTACCAAACATTACATTTTTTTCTGTATTATCAGCAATAACCTGATAAATTTTATCAGTCATTAATACGGCAGCCATTGGCATATATGATGATGTTATTTGTTTAGACAAAACAATAAAGTCAGGCTTAATACCATATAACTCACAAGCAAAGTTAGTTCCTGTTCTTCCAAAACCATTAATTACTTCATCAGCAATAATTAAGATATCGTATTTATTACAAACAGATTGTATTTTTTCCCAATACCCTTTTGGAGGAACAAAAAGACCGCCAGCCCCCATAACTGGCTCACCTATAAATGCCGCAATAGTATCAGGATCTTCTTTTAAGATTAGTTTTTCAAGTTCGTTAGCGCATCGAGTAGAAAACTCTTCTTCACTTTCACCTTCTAAACCCTCTCTCCAGTAATGCGGGCAAAGTGTATGAAGAACTTGAGATATTGGTAGATCAAAATCATTATGCATCAAAGGTAAGCCTGTAAGGCTTCCAGAAGCTATAGTTATTCCATGGTACGCCTTTATTCTTGATATAATCTTTTTCTTTTTTGGTCTATTGAGAGCATTATTATAATACCAAACAAACTTCATTGCTGTATCGTTGGCTTCGGAACCAGAATTAGTAAAATGAACTCGACTCATATCGAGTCCAACCATATTTACTAGCTTATGGGATAATTCAGCTACTGCCGGATGGGATTTGTGAGAAAAAGAGGGGTAGTAAGGTAAAAGTTCTAATTGTTTAGTAGCAGCATTAACTAACCTCTCTTCACCGAAACCTACCGCAACAGACCATAATCCAGCCATTGCTTCTAGGTACTTCTTACCGTCATCATCCCATACATATATCCCTTTTCCCTTAGATATTACCATTGGTCCTTGATTTTCAATCCGCCTAGCGTTTGAATAAGGGTGGAAGTGATTTTCTGCATCTAATGCAGCGTAAGAATTTGGTTTTAAATTATCAGTCATCTAATCCTCTTTCTCGAAAGATACCCTCACAAAAACAAACTTACAATTACCTAAATTTTTTATTTATATTAAATGTTTAAATTTTTCATTTTTTTTCTTTCAAATGAAGGTGGAATACGCATAGTAACTCTATACTTTGTAACTGTCCTTCTTGCTAAATTAATACCTGAATCTTTTAATAAAGAAACTAGCCTTGAATCCGATAGAGGCTTTTCACCCTCCCCATCAATTAGTTTTTTTATTTTATTTTTAACAACATTTGAAGAAATATTCTCACCCCCATTCATTCCCTCAATAGCTTTTGAAAAGAAAAATTTTAGTTGGAAAATCCCTCTTGGAGTAGATATTTCTTTTGAGTTAGTAATTCTTGAAATAGTACTTTCGTGTAAATCTAATTCTTTAGCAATATCTTTTAGCACCATTGGTTTCATATGAGCTAAGCCTCTTTCTAAAAAATCATTTTGCCTTTTTATTATTTCCTTTGAAACTCTTAAAATAGTTGCAGCTCTTTGCTCTACAGCTCTTAATAACCACTTTCCGGATGCATATTTCTCTGCTAAATATTTTTTATCATCCTTTGATATTTTTTTTCTAGCGAGTTCTTCCCAGTAGCCTGTATTTACTAAAATACGTGGTAAGGTATTTTCATTTAACTCTACAACCCAATCTGAAGAGTCTTTTTTCACAATAATATCAGGTTCACTGGTATCGATAATATCTGATTCTAAATTGTTTATTGGTCTTGGACTACATCTTCTTATTATTTTTACCATATTCAAAATTTCAGACTCTTTAACCTCACAAATTTTAGCTAACTTTGAAACATTACCATTCGCCAATTCCTCTAAATTTTCTAATAAATATTTCATTGGATCATTCATTAAATCCATATCCATTAATTGCCGATAAAGATATTCTTTTAATGTTTCAGAGAAAATACCTACTGGTTGGAATGTTTTCAATTCTGATAAAACCGTTTGCATTCTTCCCTCATCTATATCAAGGCTAATTGAAAATTCAGAAATATCCGATTTAAAATATCCATCAGACTCAAGATTTTCGATTAAAAAATAAGCTATAATTCTATCAATAGGATTTGAAAAACTTAAATTAGCTTGTTCAACAAGATTCTCATTAATAGATTTTTTATAAGCGACAGTTTCTTCAATTATGTTAGTTAACTCATTTGAAGAAATTGAAGAATTTTCATCATAAATATTTGAATAATCATCTAAGGGGCTCTCATTTTGAGAAATTTCAACCTCAAGGTCATTCTTAGCAATATTTTCATTATTAGTAGTCTCATCATTAGGATCTAAATTTTCATCATAGCTATCATCCTTATTTTCTAAAAAAGGATTTTCAAGAATTTGATCGGCCAAGTAATGCTCTAAGTCTATATTATTCAATTCAAATAGTTTTATTGATTGAATAAGTTGTGGCGTAAGTGAAATACCTTGGGCTTGTTTTATTCCGGGTATGAGAGAAATTTTAACCATAATATTCCTAAAAGTATATTTATGGCATGATTATTGCTTTAGTTCAAATTTTATACAATTACCTATGCTTTATATAAATTTTTATTTATAAAACTTTAAGGCTAGTAATAAATGAATAAAATTTTAACAAAAAATCTTAGTAAGCAAAATATACTAGTTGATAGTCATGGTAGAACCATAAACTACTTAAGATTATCAGTGACCGATAGATGTAATTATCGCTGTACTTATTGTATGCCAGAAAAAATGAAATTTTTACCTAAGAAGGATTTATTGACTTTTGAAGAGATGGATCATCTTTGTAGTCTATTCATTGCAAGAGGCATTACTAACATAAGATTGAGCGGTGGAGAGCCTCTTGTAAGAAAAGGAATCTTGAGATTTATTTCAAATTTATCACGCTATATAGTTAGTGGAGATCTAAATGAAATTACCTTAACGACAAATGGAAGCCAGCTTAAATCATTATCTGAAGATTTATTTCAGTCGGGTGTAAGAAGGGTCAATGTCTCCCTTGATAGTTTAAGTGAAAAAAAATTTAGTAGGATCACTAGGCGTGATGATTTATGCAATGTTATTGAAGGTTTGGAGGCTGCAAAAAAGGCAGGATTGAAAATAAAAATCAATACTGTAGTTATAAAAAATAAGAATTTAGATGAAATTGATAATATTATTTCTTGGTCCCATAAAAATAATTTTG
>JABHUT010000076.1 GCA_018658685.1 Alphaproteobacteria bacterium | reverse complement strand
CTTTATGAGTAAAAATATTGAAGAATATTTAAAAGCACCATCAATCAATATAGATGAATGGGAAAAAATTGCAGATTCCTCTCTTAAAGATAAAACTATAAGGGATTTAGAGAAATTATTAGATGAAAATATATCTATAAAACCTTTATACACGCAAACAGATGTAGATGATGATTTTAGTTTATCCTCAAGAAGAGGATTAAGAGATGATATCAATCAGTATATGCCATGGTATATATGTTCAACAATAGATCATTCAAATGACTCAAAAGTTTTAAATTCAAGAATTTTAAATGAGCTTGAAAGAGGTAGCAATTCATTAGAGCTTTCCTCTTTTGGTGAAGGTAATTTAAGTAATATTTTAAAAAATGTAGACTCATCTATAGCGCCAATTTATTTTAAAAACCTTAGAGATCCCTTAGAAAAAATTGATGAATATCAAACATACCTGAATGATTTTAAGGATTTAAGTAAAAAAAATCCCATGGGTGGCTATCTTATAGATCCAATTGCAACAAATTTATGGTTAAGAGAATTTTCAGAAGAAAAATTTGGCGAAGCTATTGAACACCAAAATTTATTAGAAAAAACAATTAAGGCTAGCTCTAATTTTAAAAATAACTTTCCAACAATAGAAATAATTCATATTGATGGCTCTTTATGGGATGATTTAGGTGCTGGTCTATCAAAGGAAATTGAGTTGATAGCATCGAGCTATCTTGAAATTCTTAAGACCTCAAAAGAAAATTATAAAGAGCTACAAGAAGTAAATATAACAGTTTCTTCAAATACTAATTTTTTCGCCTCAATTGCCAAAATTAGATCAATCAGGGTTATATTTAATAATATATTTAATCATTTTAAAATAAATGGAAGGCTAAATATTACCTCACGATCTTCATCAAATATAATTTTTAAAGAAGACCCCTGGGTTAATCAATTAAGAATTACGACAGCAGCACTTTCAGCTGCTATTGGAGGTGCGGATAGAATAATTTGCAATAATATAACACAAAAACTTGGACAGGCTCCTGAGTTTATAAAAAGATTAACAAGAAATACACATATAATTCTTCAGGAGGAATCAAGAATTTCAAGAGTACAAGACCCATCCGGAGGGTCGTTTTATATTGAAAAACTTACAAATGATATTTCTCAAAATTCATGGAGAAATATAAAGCTTATTGAAAAATTAGGCGGTATTTCTTCATTAATATTATCAGATGGCTTTATTGCTGAATTGAAAGAATCTAGAGAAAAACAAAAAAAAGATATTGAAGATAAAAATATAAAAAAGATTGGCGTAAATATATTTGAAGATCCAGATTCAAATCCTATAAATGTTAGGCCATTTGAGGAGGCTTTATAATGAGTAACTTTGAAACATTTCTTGATCTTGATATAAACTTAAATATTAATGACAGTAGTAATTTAAATAAAAAATCTGATATTCAAGAAACATTGGAAGGTATCGACCTTAAGTCCTTTTACACAAAAAAAGATACCGATAATTTAAGTCATATAGGCTCAATGCCTGGAATTGATCCATTTGTGAGAGGTCCATACCCTACAATGTATGCAAATAAACCATGGACAATAAGACAATATGCGGGGTTCTCAACTGCAGAGGATTCAAATGCTTTTTATAAAAAAAATCTAGAAAATGGTCAAATGGGTCTATCCATTGCATTTGATCTTGCAACACACAGAGGCTATGACTCTGACCACCCAAGAGTATCAGGTGACGTTGGGATGGCCGGTGTTGCCATAGATTCGATTTTGGATATGAGGGTATTATTTAAAGATATCCCCCTTGATAAAATGTCAGTTTCTATGACGATGAATGGTGCGGTGGTTCCAATAATGGCCTTATTTATTGTTGCTGCCGAGGAACAAGGTGTAACAACTGATCAACTAAAAGGTACTATTCAAAATGATGTATTAAAAGAGTTTATGGTCAGGAACACATACATATATCCACCCAAACCATCAATGAGAATAATCTCAGATATCTTTGAATATACATCAATGAATATGCCGAAATTTAATTCAATTTCTATTTCTGGATATCATATGCAAGAAGCAGGTGCCTCTGCCGACCTTGAATTAGCTTATACAATTGCCGATGGTTTAGAATATGTTAAGGCGGGAATAAAGGCTGGTATAGATATAGATGCTTTTGCGCCGAGACTATCCTTCTTTTGGGCGATAGGGATGGATTATTTTATGGAAATAGCAAAAATGAGAGCCGGAAGATTAATTTGGGCAAATCTAATGAGGGAATTTAATCCAAAAGACCCAAGATCATTAGCCCTTAGAACACATTGCCAAACATCTGGATGGTCATTAACAGCACAGGATCCTCTAAATAATATAACCAGAACTTGTATTGAAGCATTAGCTGCTACTCATGGGCATACTCAATCACTTCATACAAATAGTTTTGATGAAGCGATAGCTCTTCCAACAGATTTTTCTGCTAGAATTGCAAGGAATACTCAATTATTTATTCAAAGTGAAACAGGCACGTGTGATGTTATAGACCCCTGGGGGGGATCATTCTTTATTGAGAAATTAACATCCGATTTAGCAAAAAAGGCTTTGGATCATATTAATGAAATAAACGAATATGGAGGTATGACCGAAGCAATTGAAAAAAATATACCTAAAATGCGCATAGAAGAATCTGCTACTAAAATTCAAGCTAAAATTGACTCAAATGAGAAAACCGTCGTTGGCGTAAATAAGTTTACATTATCTGATAATGAAGAAGAAAAAATTGACATCAAAAAAGTTGATAATTCTCAGGTTTTATCTAACCAATTAGAGAGATTAAAAAAGCTTAAATCTGAAAGAAATAATTCTGATGTTAAGGTTAAACTTGAAGAAATTACCAAAGGAATTCAACAAAATAAAAATGTTCTTGAGCTTGCCGTTAACGCAGCTCGAGTTGGGGCAACTGTAGGAGAAATCTCTTACGCTCTTGAAGAGGTTTGGGATCGTCATAAAGCAAAGGTGACACTTATAAAGGATACTTATGCTAAAAATTTCTCGTCAGATAGTATTGATTATATTAGAAAAAGAACAAAGGACTATGAAATTAAATTAGGAATAAAACCTAAAGTTTATATAGCTAAACTTGGTCAAGACGGTCACGATAGAGGGCAAAAGGTTGTTGCAAGTGCATTAGTGGATATGGGTTTTGATATAGAAGTAGGATCACTTTTTCAAACACCTTCAGAAGTTGCTGATCAAGTTTTTGAAACTAAATCTGACATTGTTGCTGCATCTTCACTTGCTGCAGGTCATTTAACTTTAGTTCCCCAGCTAAAGGATGAGTTAAATACAAGGGGCTTAGGCAAGATACATATTGTTGTTGGAGGAGTAATACCAAAAGATGACTTTAGTGAGTTAATAGAATCAGGGGCCTCTGCAATATTTGCAACAGGAACAAATATAGTTGATGCTGCAGCCGAACTTCTTAATCTTATCGACGCGAACTAATTTATAGGTTTAACTACCCTAATAAGACCTTCTTGAGCAACCGAAGCAACAAGATTACCCGAAGTATCAAAAATACTACCCCTGTTAAAACCCCTTGCTCCAGATGCAGATGGACTATCTTGAGAATATAATAACCACTCATCAGCCTTAAAAGGCCTATGAAACCACATAGCGTGATCTAAACTAGCAGATTGAAGGTTTTTACTCATAAAATTTATTCCATGCGGATTAGTACATGTATCCAGAAGCGACATATCTGACATATAGGCAAGTACGCACTGATGAAGAGAAACATTTTCTGGTAAAGAAGATTTAGCCCTAAACCAAATAAAATTTTGAGGAATTTTAGGTTGCGGATTCATTAAATCAACAGGATCAATTGGCCTAACCTCTACTGGCCATTCTTTATTAAAACTATCTTTATATTCATCAGGAACACTATTAATAATTTTTTTTCTCAGATCGTGCTCTGATGGCAAATCATCATAATTATCCACTTCAGGCATAGGGTCCTGGTGATTAAGACCATCTTCTTCAATCTGAAAAGAAGCAGACATATTGAATATTTTTTTTCCATTCTGAACAGCAACCACCCTTCTTGATGTAAAAGACCTTCCATCTCTTGATCTATCAACTTCATACAAAATTGGTACCTTTGGGTCACCAGCCCTTAAAAAATAAGCATGCAAAGAATGACAAACTCTATCATCTACAGTTCTACTTGCCGCAACTAGGGCCTGACCAATAACTTGACCACCAAAAACTCTTTGCCATCTATCGCTTGGGCTTTGTCCTCTGAAAAGATTAACCTCGATTCTCTCAATATCTAATAGATTAATTAAGTCTTCTAATTTTTCATTCATAATATTTAACGAGACCTCTGGTTAAAAAGAATAGATTTAGCTTTTTTTGCTTCTTTAGTGTTCTCTGATAAAAGTTGCTTTCTCATTTCCTTACCTGCTGCAAAGCCCTTAATAACAGCCGGCCTTTGTCCAACTTTCTCAAACCATCTTTTTAAATGAGGAAAATCAGAAATTTTTTGACCTTGGTTTTTCCATGGTATAATCCAACCCCAACAAGCCATATCAGCTATTGAGTAACGACCTGCTAAAAATTCATTTTTTTTAAGCTGTTTATTCATAACACCATAAAGTCTGTTTACTTCATCAGTATAACGTTTAATGGCATATTTAATTTTTATTGGTGCATATTGACGAAAATGATGGGCCTGACCCGCCATTGGTCCCAAACCACACATTTGCCAATAAATCCATTCATCAACCTTCACTCTATCCCTTTCATTTTTTGGATAAAATTTACCTGATTTTCTTCCTAAATACTGAAGGATAGCCCCAGACTCAAAAACTGAAATTTCCTTTCCTCCGGGACCACTTGGATCTATAATCGCAGGCATTCTGTTGTTTGGAGATATTTTTAGAAACTTTGGTTTAAATTGCTCACCTTTTCCAATATTTACTGGCTTTATGACATATGGAATTTTGCATTCCTCAAGCATTATAGAAACTTTCCAACCATTAGGTGTTGGCCAGTAATATAATTCAATTGGTTTAATTTTTTTCATATTAGGAACCTTACTTTAATAATTTTTTATTTAAAAGCTCATTGACTGATTTTGGGTTTGCCTTTCCTTGAGTTTCCTTCATAACTTGACCAACAAACCAACCCATTAAGTTTGGTTTTTCCTCAAGTGACTTAACTTGATCTGGATTTGATTGAATTATTTTCTCTATAATACTTTCTAACTCGCCTTCATCGCTTACTTGCCTCATATCATTTGAATCAACTATTGAAACTGGATTATCTCCGCTCTCAATCATTATTTCAAAAACATCCTTTGCAATTCTTCCAGTTATAGTGCCGTCATCAATAAGATTAATTAATTTTCCTAGATTTTCAGGTGTTACAGGACTTTCTTGTATAGTCTTGTTATTCTTATTAAGAGTTGAGAATAGCTCGCCGATAATCCAATTGCATACCAGTTTAGAATTACTATCTTTTGAAGCAATCTCAAAAAAATCAGCAGTTTCTTTATCAGACACTAAAATTCCAGCGTCATAAAGAGACAAATCAAAGTCTTCAACTAATCTTTTTCTCCTAATATCAGGTAGCTCAGGGAGAGTTTTTCGAATGCCTTCTATAAATTCATCTGTAAAAGTTAAGGGAAGTAAATCTGGATCAGGAAAATACCTATAATCATGCGCTTCTTCCTTACTTCTCATTGATCGTGTTTGTCCCTTTTTAGGGTCAAATAACCTAGTTTGCTGTTTAATAACCCCACCTTTTTCTATAAGATCTACTTGTCTTTTAGCTTCATATTCAATAGCTTGCCCAATAAACTTAATTGAATTTACATTTTTTATCTCACACCTTGTTCCAAGTTCATCACCTGGCTTTCTAACTGAAACATTAATATCAGCCCTTAATGAACCCTCCTCCATATTTCCATCACAAGTTTGAAGGTATTTCATGATATTTCTTAATTTTTTAATGTATGCTTGAGCTTCTTCAGCAGAACTCATATCTGGCATAGAAACAATTTCCATAAGGGCCACACCCGATCTATTTAAATCAACATATGAATAGCTTGGATGTTGATCATGCATAGATTTACCGGCATCTTGTTCTAAATGAAGCCTCTCAATTCTAACTTCTTTTTCAACACCCTTCTCTAAGTCAATTACTACCTTGCCTTCACCAACTATTGGTTGCTCAAATTGAGAAATTTGATAACCCTGAGGTAAATCAGGATAAAAATAATTCTTACGATCAAATATTGAAAATTTATTAATTTTTGCATTTAATCCAAGTCCAGTTTTTACAGCTTGCTCAACACAAATAGAATTTATAACAGGCAACATTCCAGGCATTCCAGCATCTACAAAACTAACCTGAGTATTGTGCTCAGATCCAAAAGAAGTTGACGATCCAGAAAAAAGTTTTGATTGAGAAATTATCTGAGCGTGTACCTCAATACCGATAACAATCTCCCAGTCACCTGTTTTACCTGTAACTAGATTACTCATTTTATCCACCATTTATCATCTAGTGATACAAAATTCGAAGATTCTTCGATAATATTAGCGAAAGAATATAAAGTTTCCTCATCAAATGGTTTTCCTATTAGTTGCAAACCTAAAGGTAGACCACTTTTATCTTTGGATGACGGAATTGAAATTGCAGGCAGTCCGGCTATATTTATAGGTACTGTAAAGACATCATTTAGATACATTGAAAGAGGGTCATCACACTTTTCATTTAACTCGAAAGCTGAATTTGGAGTTGAAGGGGTAAGCATAACATCAACCTTATTAAAGGCCTCACTGTAATCCTTTGAAATTAATGATCTTACTTTTTGAGCTTTTAGATAATAAGCATCATAATAACCTGAGGATAATACATATGTTCCAATCATAATTCTTCTTTTGACTTCATCACCAAAACCATCAGATCTCGTTAATTCATACATCTCATTAATATCGTTAGAATTTACAGAATGGCCAAACCGAACTCCATCATATCTAGCTAAATTAGAGGAAGCTTCAGCCGGAGCAATTATATAATAGCATGGAAGAGCATATTTAGTATTTGGAAGAGAAATTTCAATAATTTCAGCTCCTGCATTTTTTAACCATTCCTTACCGTTATCCCACATTTTAATAATTTCATCAGACATTCCGTCTTGGAAGAATTCTCTTGGTATTCCAACCTTTAAACCTTTTATACTTTTTCCTAAAGAGCTCTCAAAATTAGGAACTACCTTTAGTGAGCTTGTTGTATCTTTAGGATCATGGCTACACATACTGTTGAGTAAAATTGCATTATCTTTAACATTTCTGGTAATAGGTCCAGCTTGGTCAAGGGATGAAGCAAAAGCTATAATACCCCACCTTGAGCACCTTCCGTAGGTAGGCTTCAAGCCAACTGTTCCTGTAAAAGAAGCCGGCTGCCTTATAGAGCCGCCCGTGTCAGTTCCCAGAGACCCAACGCCAACTTTTGCTGCAACCGATGCTGCTGAACCCCCGGATGATCCACCAGGTACTAATTCAGCCTGCTTATCATTCTTTTTCCAGGGGTTAATTACTGAGCCAAAAAAACTTGTCTCATTAGAAGAACCCATTGCAAACTCATCATTATTTAACTTTCCTAATAATATCGCACCATTGTTCCATAAATTATCTGTAACAGTTGACTCATAAGGAGGAATGAAATTTGATAGCATTTTACTTGATGCTGTTGTTAAGATACCTTTAGTACAAAACATATCCTTTACGCCCAAAGGTAAGCCTTCTAATGGCCTATTGGTATTATTAGCATAATTTTCATCAGATAAATCAGCTGATTTTAATGCTATTTCAGGAGTTTCAGTTATAAAAGCATTTAGTTTCCTAGAGGATTCCATGGCATCTATATGATCAAGAATAAGGTCCTTTGTAGAAAATGATTTATTCTTTAATCCATCCCTTGCCTCATAAAGGCATAATTCAGTTAAGCTTGTCATTAATCAATAACCTTTGGTACTAGAAAAAATCCCTCTTCAGATTTAGGTGCATTTGATATTACATCCTCCCTGTAACCACCATCGCTTATAACATCACTCCTCTTTTTAATACCCTCTTCAGCGCCAAATGAAGAAAAGGTTGGGGCAACTTTTTCTGTATCAACCTCTGTTAGTTGATCAACCCATCCAATAATTTGATTTAAATCCGTTAAAAATTTTTCAATTTCATTTTCGCTTAATGAAATTTTTGAGAGTTTTGCAATTTTTTTTACATTATCTATATCGACGGACATATCTAGCTCCTAAAATAATTTTACAAAAGTTAAAGTCTTGCTTGCATGAAAACACCAACCGTTGATACTTATACCTGTGATGATTAATGATTCAAATAACTTTCGTGAAATAATACCAAATAATAAAGCTATTTTATGCCTTGATCTTGGAAAAAAAAGAATTGGCTTATCAATATCTGATGTTAACCAAAAAATTGCATCTCCATATGACGTAATACAAGAAAAAAAATTCTCAGAAATTTTAGTAATATTAAAAAGTTTAATTAAAGAATTTGACATTGGATCTCTTATTATTGGTGATCCAATAAATATGGATGGATCTCTTGGGCCAAAGTCACAATCAAGTAGATCATTTATAGCAAATATTTCTAAGGATATTGATATTCCTATTTTACTCTGGGATGAACGACTTTCAACTGTTGCTGCAGAAAAATCATTAATAGAGGCAGATATATCTAGAAAAAAGAGGAGTAAGGTGATTGATAAAATTGCAGCAAATATAATATTGCAAAGCTTTTTAGATTTCTTAAATTCTAACTCATAATACCTTCAAGAAGAACCATTCTACACCATAAGCCATAAATCATTTGATCAAAATATTTTGCCCTTGGGTCATTGTCAAAATCCCTTGGAATCTCATTCACTCTTGGAAGTGGGTGCATAACTATAGAATTTTTTGGAAGCAAATTAAGCTGCTCGGTTGATAAAGAATACTCATGATCACTTCCTCTTTCAGTCTGAACCCTTGTTACATACAAAACATCCGTATCTGCTATAACATTTTCAATTTTATCAGTTTCAAATGACTTTTTTGGGATTGAGTCTTGAGGAAACCTCAAGTCCTTAGGGCTAACAAAGTTAAAATAATTTCCTGAATATCTAGATAATAATTTTACAAGACTCTTAACAGTTCTTCCATTTTTAAGATCACCAACCATGGTAATCCTCAAATTATCAATATTTTTTTTATGATTGTAATAAATAGTAAAACCATCCAATAAAGTCTGAGTTGGATGCTCGCCCTCTCCATCTCCTGCATTAATGATTGGAACTGAACTAACCTTTGCAGCCTTGTCTACAGAACCTATTTCAGGATGTCTTAATACTATGCAATCACTCATGGTTCCCATTGTAATTATTGTATCTTCAAGGCTCTCTCCTTTAATTGCACTTGAGAATTTAACATTATTAATAGGAATTACTGAACCACCCTGTCTAACCATAGCGCTATAAAAAGATGAAGATGTTCTCGTGGAAGGCTCATAAAATAAATTTGTTAAGATTTTATTCTTTAAAACATCAGAAAAACCATCTTTTTGATCGCTGGCTTTAGACCAAAGATCAAAAATAAAGCTTTCTTTCATATCGTCTACTGACAGAAGATGTTGCACGTTTTTACCTTTCAGATTACTTATATATTAAAATGACAATTTTAAACCTTATATTTTTATATTTTTTTACAATAGTAATTAGCTATTTATTTGGATCTTTTCCTAGCGGATATATATTAAGTAAGTATTTTAATAAAATCGACATCACAAAACAAGGATCTGGTAATATAGGTGCAACAAATGTTTTGCGCTCTGGATCAAAAACCCTAGCTATATTAACCCTTCTAATTGATGCTTTAAAGGGGGCCATTCCTGTCATTTTATTTAGTTTTAATGGTTACCTAATGGCAATAGCTGGGCTCTTTTCTTTTCTTGGTCATAATTTTCCAGTTTGGCTCAAATTTAAAGGAGGAAAAGGAATTGCAACATATTTAGGTATCTGCTTTGCAGTGTCACTAGATCTTGGAGTGTCCTTCATAGCATTATGGTTGCTTGCTGCTCTTATTTTTAAAACATCCTCTATTTCTTCTTTAATAACTATATCCTTGATTCCAATTATTTCATTTTTCCGGTTAGAAAATAATATAATAAGTTTAGTTTTTTTGTTAATGACAATTAATTCCTTCTATAAACATAAGTTAAATATTTTAAGAATTTTAAAGGGTGAGGAACCAAAAATTAATATCTTTTAATTTAAAAATAAAAAAATTTTCTTGAATTATGATATGAAATTTGACTTATTGAATGTCAAAATATGGTTTTTTTCTAAAAAGGGGAGCTTAATATGCATATAGTTGTAGTAGAATCGCCAGCTAAAGCAAAAACTATTGAGGGCTATTTAGGTTCAGATTATAAAGTAATAGCATCCTTTGGTCATATTAGAGACCTTCCTTCATCAGAAGGATCCGTTCAACCAGATAATGACTTTGAGATGCTCTGGGAAATGGATGCAAAAGGAAAAAAACAAACTAAAATAATTCAAGATGCTTTGAAAAGTGCAAGCTCACTTATTCTTGCCACTGACCCGGATCGCGAAGGTGAGGCTATAGCTTGGCATGTTTTGCAAGCTTTAAAAGAAAAGGGAAGCCTCAAAGATAAAGAGGTATCCCGCGTTACCTTCAATGCTATAACAAAAAAAATTGTTACAGAGGCTATTGCAAGCCCTAGAGAGCTTGATAATGAACTCATAGATGCATACCTTGCAAGAAGGGCCTTAGATTATTTAGTTGGCTTTACATTATCCCCTGTTCTTTGGAGAAAGCTTCCTGGAGCTAGATCAGCAGGAAGAGTTCAGTCCGTTGCACTAAGATTACTCTGTGAAAGAGAGATTGAAATTGAGTCATTTGATCCAAAAGAATATTGGTCAATAAACGCCCTACTCTCACATTCAGATCATTCTCCTTTTAAAGCGTCCCTAACTCATCTAAATGGAAAAAAACTAGAACAATTTGATATTAAAAATGCTGAAGAGGCTGATAAAATAAAAATTAAATTAGAAAATTCTGATTTTATAGTTAAGGAAATTGACGAAAAAGAAGTTT